>NZ_NPFZ01000065.1:0-188754 GCF_002259425.1 Rhodococcus sp. 14-2470-1a | reverse complement strand
TGACCCGCGACCCCTCCTTTGCACTTCGGCAGACCCGTGTCCTCGGGCCCCCCCCCCCCCCCCGCTCTTCCGCCACTACGGCCAACCGCACTGAACTCCGCGGCGCGTTTGAATGGGTCATTTACACGCCCGCCTCACCGTCAGAGTTCTCGTTGCTTGCTGCGAGGCCGGCGATCATGTCCGTGGCCTCTGCTTCTGATGGCCAGTCTTCGGGGCCGGCGACAACGGGGAACAGATCTTCGAGGCGGGAATTGAACAGACTCGTTTTGAGCAACTCGACAGCCCGATTGATCACGGTTTCTTCGATGTGGTCGACGTGCACTGCCAGCCAGCCTCGTATCCCATCCGGGCCATTAGTCGCGGGGCCGAAGAGGCCTGTGAGCGCTTCGGGTCTGTACCCGTTCTCACTGACCAGTTGCACGGCTGTTAGCCAATCGTCGCTCGGCTCAGACACCCACACTTTGTGGTCGTACCGCATGTCCGCCTCGCTTGTTCGGCGGAAGCGCTCGTCGATAGGCAGATCCTTGGCGTCGTCAGGAGTGCGCAAGCTCCAGCTCGTAGCTTCTCCGCGTGCGATTTCTTCTTCCGTAGCGTCTCGGTAATAGCCCATAGGCAGATGGTATCGAGAGGCTCGCTATATCGAATCTCGTTGTATGCGCCCTGGTGAGACGCCTCAAATGCGTCGGAGATCTACCTCCGACGTACGGCGTTCACCCTGCCACGATCACGGCACCTAGTTGGTCGCTAACAAGCTCGATCGCTTCCAGTTCCGGGTCTCTTCTGGGTGGGCCCGCTGACATCCTGGCTGCCCAGAGCTCCTCGACGTCGTCGCCGAGTGGGGGAGCGGGATACATCGCTGGCAACCAGCTGCTTTTTGCGCCCACGTTGGCAGTGAGCCCCGTTTGCGGCTCGAAACGTCGCTCAAGCCAGACCTGCCACAGAAGCCTTTCAGCTCGGTGACGAACGATACGGTCGGCCGCGATGGTTCCTAGTCCGTGAGCGGCCGCTACGTCGTCCAGCGTGCGGCGTCCTAGGGTCAGCTTTGCGCTATCCCGTTCGATGAGCCCGGCGGTCATCAGATCCGCGAGGATTGCGTACCCGTTGGAGGGCCTGAGCTTGGCGGCAGCGAATGTGTCGTCGACGTTGGTGGCGAGCCCGGCCTCGACCAGCTCGTACAGTGCTCGGCCGCGAAGGCCCAACACACTCCAGGCCGGGTGTATCGGTTCAACCCGTGCTCGGTCGATATCCGACCGTCTAGGCCCGTTCGTCGTCGCTGCTGTGGTCAAGGCGTAGCGATCCGCCTCTCGACCTGCACCGCGTGCAACCAGCAGCAGGGGAGAGCCTGGGGTCTCTCGGAGCAATCTGAGCGCACTCCACACGGTCGATTCCGACATCAGTCCCGCTGCGTGCGAGAGGCTTCGACCGCCAACTGCGACTACCGGCACTCCCTCGACCAGTTCGCCGGCCAAAGCGGACGTGTATGCGAGAGCCTGGACTACTGCGAGTAAGACCGGTCGTTGGCGGGTACCGAGAAATTCTGCGTCGATCCACAGCTTCGCGTGCGCAAGCCACTGTCTACGAACTCGATCTTTCAGGAAGGAACCATCCCCCCCTGTGTATCTGTTCTTGTGCGTGAGTTCGTGGAGTGGCCGCACGATCGTCGCCGCCCAGCTCAGGGCTTTGTCCACGTCTCGTTGCAATGCTGCGACCGAATGGGTTCCGTACTTGTCGATGTAGGCGCGACGTAGCCCGGCCCACTTCGTGGTGGCGATCGCTTTCTCGATGTCCGCAGCGCTGGCACCACGAAGGACTGCGTGGCTGATGACGGACTGGCGTGCTTCCGACGGGGATTCCCAGAGGGCTTTGTGGGCTCTGGTGAACTTGCCGGTGGCCGCGTACGTCGCGACGGCCTCTGGCACGGGCGTGTTGCGGTGGAAACGCGGGTCCAGGCGTCGATCGCGTCCGACACCGACGAGGCGCTCGTCCTGGGTCAGGGAGGCGGCGACAGCCGCAGTGGGAGTTCGATGTCGAGGAGTGGTTGCACCGCCCAGCAGAGCGATCAGTCGTGCGACGACGCCGCGATCGGACCGAACGGTGAAGGCGTCGATCGCGGCGTCGAGAGTGCCGTCGAGGAGTCGGTAGCCACCCTCTCGACAGGGTGAGCCAGGGGGAGTGATGCATCCCCAGTCCGCGTTGAGCATCGGAGTGGCGTCCAGGGTGACCAGGCGGGCAGTGAGCAGCTGCATCACAATTTTAATGTCGTCGACGCGCAGAGGGATGTCGGTGGCCATGGGCACCAGGACGTGGCGGCCACCGCTCGTAGAGCGGTCGGTGACGGTGCGCGCGCCGCATTCGTGGAGCCATCCCAAGGCACGTTCGACATCAACGTCGACTTGCTCTGGCGTGTGGTGTTTTGCGTCGAAGTCCAGCGCTAGCAGGCTCGTGCGGCCGCGCGCATAGATCGGCAGCGCGGCCGGCACGGACGGTAGGTGCTTCGTCAGACTCCGCGACGTATCGAACTTGCCGCTAGCGGCACTCCACACCCGCATGGACCGACGCGCGGTCATTAATGGAGACAGTCGTCTCCAAATGTGGTCGGGCGTCGACATCGTCGACCCGACACGAGCATCAGTTCTTGAACCTTCATCAGGGCGCGAGGTACCCTGAGACAAGACCAGCAATAGTCTGTCCCTTCCAGGGGAATGCAGTACCGGAACGAAGATTGGCTCTCCGTTTCACCTCGGGCCCTCGACCTGCCAGTCGGGGGCTCGATTTTTTCGGTCTGCACTTGATGTGCAAATGGGGGCAGAGGCTAACCGTCCTCAAACCCGCCTCATTTTGTCCTTGCTATGCGGTTAGGGGCATCACCTCTTGGTTCAGTTCGCGTACCAGGTCGGGGCGTCCGTGAACCACTGCGAGCAGATCCGCAAGGTACTGCGACGTAGACGTGCAGCCCGCCTCAAGTGCTCGCCGTTCGATCAGGTCACCAACCTCCACAGGGATGCGAGTTGCGTACATACGCCTCGACCCCTTGCTCTGCATGGCCATCGCTGACACCTTTCCCGGACGCCAATCCATCCCCGGATTCTGTAACAGATTGCGCCCAGCGGCGGTTTGACACGCCGTGAAGCTGTAACAAGATTCGGGCATTGGCTTGCAAGAGCAATTCACTTACGCCCCAGTGGCCCGATGGAAGAGCGCTAGCCGTAGCACTCCGCCTCAACTCCTGGGCCGATCCGCCTAAGCGAACAAGCAAACAGATGAGGCAGACTCTTAGACCGCGTGGTAGCCACGCGGGGGAATGGCTCACACACTCCGAAAGGAACATCGGCTCGATGACATCTGACTCGACCCAAGCAGGGGCGGCTCCATACAGCAGCAATCTGTTCTTGAATGTGTACGACCTCTGGGTCATGCGACTATCGAACAGCTACGCCTGGCGCTGCAACCGACAGAATTTCCTTGACCTGTATAACGGACGCATCGGGCAGCGACACCTTGAGGTCGGCCCCGGCTCAGGCTGGCTACTCGCCAACGCGCAGCTACCCCAGGACGTCGATCTCACACTCACTGATCTCAGTCCGAATTCACTCCAGCACACATCATCTCGACTTCATATCCCCACAACGTCGATCGAGCACGATGTGCTCGAACCGTTCGACGACACCATCGGAAAGTTCGACTCAATTTCGATCAACTATGTGTTGCACTGCCTACCAGGCGATTGGTCGACCAAAGATGCGGCGTTCGATAACCTCGCTGCCCTACTGAAGCCTCAGGGCGTGCTGTTCGGATCGACCGTGATCGGAGTTGACCAGCGGTACACCCTATTCGGCAAGGCACTGATGACGGCGTACAACAAGATCGGTGCGTTCGGAAATTGGCACGACGATCTGCCGGGCTTGGAAAAAGCGCTCGACATCCGATTCAAGCAGGTAGAGGTCAACATGGTGGGGAACGTAGCGCTGTTTGTCGCCAGGGATCCACGCGGCCTGGAGCGTGAAAACCGAGGCGAATGAGGCGAGCTGGTTCAAGCACTAGAGACGCCCGTTAGGGCCGTACTGTCTGCTGTTGGCGTAGTTTGCGCCAAGCCCTGGCCACGTGGACCAGTTCATCGCTCGTCGCGGTGAGGTCGTAGGCCCCCGATCGCTGCGCCAGCAACATCAAAAGGTCGTAGCGTTCGGGGGGTGTTTGCCCCGACACCTTGGCGACATAAGCCTTTTCGAGCTCGGCGGCGATCCTTTCGGCCTTGAGTTCCGTCGAAGGTGTGTCGTTCGATGGGCTTGCGTTCCATTTGCTGAGTCGGCGTGCAGCATCGTGAATCTCAATAATTCTGCGGTGTAGTTTCCTCGCGGCGTCGGGGAGCTCCTCGTCACGGTCCGCTTCATCGAAACTGTCTGTTTCTGGTCTCGCCTCAGGCCGTCTGACCTCCGGAAACAGATCTGTCATGTCGCGCCAAAGAAGCTCAATCTCTTTCAGATTCTTACTGATTCGATCCTGCCCTAGCTTCGCCCGCAGTACTGCCGCAACCGGAACCGCACCCATGATTAACGATCCAGCGACCGCGAGGAAGTAAGTCAGGGCCTTCACATGCATCTCAGGGTCAGCCGACCCAGAACCTGTCAGGACCTCTTGGAGCGTGAGAATCGGGGTGCTTACACCAACGACCGCGAGCCCGAGCGCAATCACTATCGCCAAGCTGTAGAGGGCCTTCTCCCGCACTGCGGTATCGGGGTGCCGGGCTTCTCGGAGAAAGATCCGCATGACAGCGACGGCGACATACAGGATGGGGGCGTAGAAGGCGGTCCACAAGACAACCGCTGGCCACCCCAAGTACTGATCGACCAGCTCACCGGCCTTCCGTGATGGTGTGCCGGCTACCAAGATGACAGCGCTGAGCGCCAGACCGATCGCGTCGTAGACCCGTTGCCGCTTCCATACGGTGGAAGGGTCAGCCCCGATCCACAATCGGGACATGCCGTAGATAGCCATCACGATCATGACAATGCAACAGAAGGTGAGCTGCTGGAATAGTGCGACGTCGCCGAGCGGTTTGGGCAGGTGCCTGATCGCATCCTGAACCGCTCGTTCTCGAAGAACCAAGCCGAACCATCCGATGATCAGCGAGCGCGTAGTGAGCCGATCGATGAACGACGAGTTCAGCCAAGCGACGCGCACTACCAAAGTCAGTGCCATTAGTACGATGATTGGCCACGAGATCCAGGCCGGGACGGGGGACGTCATTTCGCTCTGAAGAATGTTGATCGCAGGGGCGACTGGCGGCGATTCCGGTTGACCATTGCCTCGACCATGATGCGGTCTGCGAAGGACTCGGCAGCGACCTCCTGGTCGTCCTCGAAACTGTCGCGGCCCAGCGCAATTTCGATCGTCCGCTCCGGTATGTGCGGCAACAACACCCTGAGCATCGCCTTGCTGTGCTGCGATTCAGGCAGTCCAGTATGAGATAGCACCATATGCCCGACCTCATGACTGATCACCTGATCTGCTTGATACTCAGCCACGTCCGACCCGTACACGATGAAGTCGTCTTGCTTGCGTGCAACCCATAAGCCGCAAAGCGTCCCGGTCAGGCCTACACGGCTCAGGAGTGCCGACTCAACTGGCCATAGAACAATCGGCCGGTTGCGCTCTTCCGCGACAAGGTCGATAAATCTACGACGCGACCACGGCTCGTCTGACGGCATGTTCTCTGCGATACGCCGTACAGCCGAACGAATTTGACTCTCCTGGCTCACGGGTCCCGACTCCCTCCGACCTTTGTTACTTAAAAACAACGAACGCCGCTACACGTTACTCCTGGTACCGCCTGCATCAGTTTCTCTGCGTTCTTGCTGCTCAGGAAGCTGTTGAAGGATGTTCATGAGGTCGTCGGCGCTCATTTCGCCTCCGTCACGCATCGCGAGCAGCTGGACCCCAGATTCACGGAGATGGATCAGTACCGACAGCTCGCGGTCGTAGCTCTCCGCAACCGCGTCCCACTTGTTCGCGAGAAAGGATGTCGGAGCCTCGAAGTAGGCGGCGAGAGCTTGGACGAGGTCGCTATCGACGAATCGCAGACCGGACTCGGCACGTAACGCCGCAATTTCCGTGTCGCGAACCAGCCGCTCCAGGGAGCTAGAAACCGCTTCGGCGACCGCGGCATTGCTGAGTTCCGGGTCGTCGGCCGTGTGAGTTGCCTCGAACAGTTTGTTGATTCTCAGGTGGAGAGGTGGGGTCGTCTTCGACATATCCATTTCCGTTCTTCGTCAGCGGGTTCGACTGTCTTTCAGCCGGCGTGAAAATCGCTTGGCTGTTGGTTGGTCTATGTCTATGGCATTGCCGTAAAGCCAACGCCGATACAGTTTTTCCTCGCGCTCCGGATCGTCGTCACTGACAGGAAGCTCCAGTAGCGCCGCAATGGCGGAATCGATTGCCTTGTTGTGCTGCCCGTGGTTGCGTTCCAGCGTCTCGGTGACGAAGGACCCGGCGATGGCCGAAACTGCAACATCGAGCTGGCCAAGGGCCGTCCTCAAGTCATCCAGACTTGATGTGCGGTTTTCCAGGCCGGCGACTTTCCCGTGAATGTCCCGCTGAGCAGCGAGCAGTTTAGTTAGAGGGTCGAGCCCGACGGCAATATTGCCCGTGCCGGACTTGTACGGTGCTCGGCCTAGAACAACTGGCTGGGCGCGTTCCCAATAGACATTCGCCGCGCTTCCCGGTTTCCAACTCAGTCCTGTATCGAACTTTCGCAAGGTACTCGGCCGCGGGTTACTGAGCTCTCCGCGCTCTGCCATCAACACGACGGGTTTTGTTGGGCCGCCGGCATCGCGCAACCCAACGATCGTGAGGTTCCGCTGCCTTCTGCGAGAGCTGACGCAGGTGGCAAACCAGAGGGGGTGTCCCGTTTGCGTCACTGAACCATCCTAAGGTCGAGGTCAATATGTGGTCAATAATCGAATTGCGGTAAAGAAACGCAGTTGGCCTAAATTGGCAGGTCAGCGCGGTGTGACTTATTCGAAATTGACTTCTACTTGCCCATCGCTCAGGGGGGCCATAGTGTTCCACGCGTGATGACGAAAGGCGACGCGCTCCGATCGGGCGTCGTGTTTCGTGGATCGACAAGACTCCAGCTGCGGAACGTCTCGCAGCCGGAAGGTGGCCGGCTCGTTACAGACGAGGTCGATCCCGTTCAGCTGCCACTGGACTGCACTGCATGCGACATGAAGGCCAGCTATCGAAGGCGATCGTCAGGGCAAGACGTCCGGCGGTCGATTCCTAACTCGATCAAAGGAGGCCACCACGCGCGACACCTCGAAACCAAGAGCACTCGCGATTTTCTGAGCCATTGCATCGGACAGCTTTACATGTCCGCGTTCGAGTGCGCCGATGTGCTGGGGGCTTACCTTGACTCGTCCAGCGAGGTCGCCCTGAGTGAGGCCTCGAGCTACTCGCAAGTCTCCGAGGTGTTCCTCGCTCGGATCCACGATCACCACGTCAGTCACAGCAGTATTCAGCACTGCGAGGCAGCGCGACAGCGCAGCAATGCCCGGATCGGCTTTCCCTTGCTCCCACTGGGAGTAGGTCGATGCACCGATGCCGCTTCGCCTGGCAACCTCCGCGCCACTGAGTCGCGCCCTCGCTCGGGCGTCCCGCAGGCGGCTCGGATCGAAGCCGCGGAGGCGGCGCTTCATCGCTGGTACTCCACGGTGACTCACAATGTCACCCGCCTATTCCTGGTAGCACATGATGCAGTGATTAAACAGATTGGTTACCACGGGTTGTTTAAACCGGACGCTCCAAGTAAGGTTTAGCACACGACCCGACCAAAGAAGAACCCCCGTGGTGCGCGTAGCTGATTGGCGTCCGCAAAGCGCATCCACGAGGGCCGACCCAGCAGACAGGGGTGCGACTTAGTCGCGTCCACATGGGCATTTACAGCCTATCGGACGTCGCCTAGGAGAGCGCCCCGGAAACGGAGCGCAACTGTGCTGTCGAGCAACTCAACCATCCTCGAAACACCCGCGGTGTCCGTGCGTAAGCAGCAGAGCCGGTGCGGCGCAGTGAACGACCGGGTTCTCGGTCTCGCCGTGTGCTCTCTTGGCTCCGCACCGCATTCCACTCACGCGCTTTTGTGCGAAGAGACTGGCGATCTCATGGGCGAGTGGACCGACGGTGATCCGACGTTCCGTGTACCCGTGGACGGTTCGACGACCATGTTCCGCGCCTGCCCTCTCAACTTCGGCGATGCGGCCTGATCTGGCCCTCAATCTCGATTGGGGTCATCTCTGACACCCAGTCGTGAGCTACAGGAGCTCCCCGACGCCCTGCAGCTCGACCGATGGACCGGCGCGAGGGTCGCGCAGTAAGCGCATTTCATCATGTTCGGTGCTGCGCGGCCCCGCCGGGACATCACCAGAATCCCGTAACCCCCTCTCAGAGAAAGGATTAGACAGGTGCCGTTCTTCCTTCAGTGGATTCTCTTTCTGAACTCCCTCTCATCGCAGTTCGCCTCCTGATGCCGAAAGCGAGTGGTGGTGTGGGTGATCGGACCCGCAAACCTTCGGCATCACCCGCACTCCCAATCGCACGTCGGCGGAGCTACGAGGTTAGAACCTGAATCACACTGCTGTTCAGCATGATTGGTTGACAACCAATCGAGGACGGGCCGAGAGCACCAGCTCCCTTCTTGGATCTACTCGCTGTAACCCAAACGCATTGTTCGTCAATGAAAGGTGAAGAAATGTTCAGATCGACTGGTAGTGGGGGTCGGCATCGGCGTACCTCGACGCGGATCGCCGCTGCATGCGCCATCCCCATTGCATTGTGCATCGCGTGCGCCGGTGTCGCTCAGGCTGCACCGGGTCAGCCGGGTGTGTCCGTTGCGCCGGGCCAGCAGCCCGGTGTGACCCAGCCCGCTCCGGCACCCGCCCCGCCCGCTCCCGAGGACTCGTACATCGCCGGCTACAGCCCGATCTACGACTACTCCGAGACGCGCACCGTCGACGACTACAACGCAGGTCGACAGCGGCCCTCCTACGACACCACCTACTACTCCGAACCGGTCGTCTACGAGAGCAGCCCGGCACCGATCCAGGGCCCCGGCATCAGCGATAGTCCCGAGACCGTCGCTCCCGCACCGGTACCGGCACCAGCGCCGGTGCCGACGGTCAAGCGGCCGACGATCGTGCCGATCGAGGTCGATGACGACTCCGTCCTGATCGGCGCGACCCCGTATCGAATCCCCGACGGCGTCGACCGTGTCTTCGCCCGCCAGGTCTCGAACACCTTCCAGGCCATCCAGGCAGACGGCGGAAACCTCCTCGTAGACAACGGCCTTGCGACCGCCCCGCGAGCTGACCGTATCGCCGCCGGTACCGCTGCCGGTGCCGTGACGGGCGGCCTTGTCGGACTCGGTGTCGGACTTGTCCCCGGCGCAGCGATCACCGCCGGCGGCGCGGCCATCGGTGCCGGACTCGGCGTGGCCGCAACCCCCGTCCTGACTCCGGCGATCGTCTGGGCCGGCCCGGTCGGCTACGTCTTCGTCCCCGGTGCAGCGGCACTCGCTGGAGCCGGTGTCGGAGCGGCGGTTTCGGCACCGATCGTCGCGGCGACCACCGCGGTCGGTGCTGCAGCCGGTGCTCTGATCGGCGGCGCGGCCGCCGGCGGCGAAGCGGCGACGATCGAGGAGCCTGCACCCGCTCCCGCTGTCGATGCGGCACCCGCACCGCCGGCCACCAGCCCAGTTCCGGTCACCCCGGCACCACTGGCGACGGAGGCGGGACCGGACCTGGTCGCTCAGACGAACACCGCCGTTCAGAATGCTGCTCCGGTCGTCGAAAAGGCCGTCAGCGACGCAGGCACGTGGGTTGCACCAGCCGCTAACGCGGCGGCGGGCTTCGCCTCGACGGTCGTCGAACAGCCCGCCGTCGCGGACGCGGTAGCCGCTGCGGGTCCGGCCCTCGCGCAGGCCAATGCGGCGTGGCAGGCCCTGACCACCAGCCAGCCCGTCTAGAGGAGCAGGCGTGCTCGGTGTTCCAGCGTTTCGTCGACCAGAAGGAGTGAGCAGCAGCCATGGCATCGCTGTCTGATCGCAGTCCCGGCACCTCCCGTCCAGGAAGCAAACCGTGGGAGCGAGCCACACTGACCGACACACCGAGCACGCCTGACCCGCGCACTCCGGCCGCTCCTCCGCGGCCGGCGAGCGAGGCCCCACCGGCACACACCAGCCGAGAGGCTGCGGTCGCAGGTCTTTCACCGAAGCCGGTGCCGAAACCGGTACCGCGTCCGATCCCGCAGAACAAGCGCGGCCGGCGCTCTCGGCTGGCGATTTGGGGCTCACTCGCCGCGGCCAGCCTGCTGCTGGGTGTGGCCATAGGTGCCGTGTCGTGGGTGTTGTCCCCCGACTCCAACGACCAGGCATCGTTCGCGGCCGGAATGTCGTCGATGCTCACCACCCCGGAGGCACCCGCGACCACAACCGAGCCGCCCACGTCCACCACCCCGGCCCCGGCCGCGCCGCCGCCGTGTGTCGAGTCCAGGACCAGTAGCGAAGTCACCGGTGCCGGACCGGGCGGGTTCGGTTCGGGCCCGGACGCGATCCTCGGCTTCGACTACGCCTACTACGTCAAGCGCAGCGGAGCCGCCGCGCGTGCGTTCACCACCCCCGACGCCGCAGTCGGCAGCCCAGAACTGTTGCAGAGCGCCGGAATCGACACCTTCCCGTCCGAGACCACGCACTGCCTGCGCATCACCCCGAGAGGCCCCGACGAATACACCGTCTACCTCACCCATGCCGTCCCGGGCGCAGAGCCGGTGACGTGGACCCAGATCGTACGAACACGAACCGACGGTGATCGGACCCTCATCACCTCGATCGTCGACATCACCGAAACGGAGAACTGATGAAGGCCAACCGATCCACCTACGTCGCGATGGCTCTACTGGGGTCCGTCGCGATCACAGTGAGCGCAGGGACCCAGGCTGCAGCGCAACCGACCACCACGCCCCCCGACACCACGTCCCCCTCGGCCGACTCCACCACCAACGCTCCGTGCGCGCTGCTGCACGTCGTCGTCACGCAGGGCACCACCGAGTCCACCGAAGGGTCCATGCCCAAGCAGGACTCGGGCACGCTGTCGGCGGCGATCCTTCCGGTCCTGGCCGAGTTCGGTGGAACCACCTCGGACAAGTTCGACCGCACCTACGTGCCGTACCCGGCCGACTACGGCTTCACCGGAACCTCGTACAAGGACTCGGCCGCGCGCGGAGTCGAGAACGCCTCGAAGATCATCGCCGACGAAGCCGCTCGCTGCCCGAACACCAAGTTCGGGCTGCTGGGGTACTCGCAGGGCGCGGGAGTTGCCTCGGAGCTGCTCCGGCTGATCGGCGCTGGCCAAGGTCCGATCCCGCCCGCACGGGTCGCGATGGGAATGCTCTACTCCGATCCCACTCGTAAGCAGGGCGACGGCATCTTCCCCGGTGCACCTTCCCAGGAACACCCCGCACCTGCACCCGGTACCCGCGGCGCGGAGGTGACCAAGCTCGAAACGCTGCCCACACCGCCGTCCGACGGAGGCGGCATCGCACCTCTCGCCGCGCAGACCCCGGCCTCGTTCGGGTCCCTGACCGGCCGAGTCGCATCGGCCTGCGCGAGCGGCGACATCGCCTGCGATACACCCGCCGACGCCCCGCTGGCCCGTCTGGTGACCAACGTCAGCGGCCAGATGAACCTCGACGCCCAAGATCCCATCGGGGTGCTGTGGTCGGCCGCGCAGGTCATGGGCACCACCGCGCTCAAGATGGGCGTCGACGTCGTCAACGAAGACATCACCAGCAGCGACGGCACCACCCGCGGCCTGGACTACCGGCCGGGAGATTCCCTGAGCAACCGCGCCGCCGATGCCTCCAACCCGACACACCAGGTCGATGCTTTCGCCGCGATCGACAAAGTCCTCGGCATCGGAATCAACACCGCAGTCACGTTCGCCAAAAAAGTCCTGACGATGGACAACATCGCGCAACTGGCCACCGTCGGCCTGACCAATCCGCCGGCAGCCCTGGCGTTACTGGGAGCCAAAGCAGCCGAGGCTGCTCTGCAGCTGGTTCCGGCGAACATCACCGACAAGACGACCACGGCCGTGTCGAAGATCGTGCAGAACGAACTCACAGACAACAAGGGCCTGATCAAGATGGCCACCGACGTCAAGTACTGGGCGGTGCGCGCCAATCACGAGTCCTACCAACGTGATGCGGTCACACCGTCGGGCGGAACCTGGCTGAGCTTCGCCTCGGACTGGATCACCGCGCTGGTCAAGGATCTCGAAAGCGGATCGACCGCCCCCGCTGCGGACAAGGACGCCTTCGCACGAACCGTTCCCGTCGACGGGCAGGGCTCCTACCAAGGCCTTCCCGGTCTTCAGTTCCAGGTCGGCGCACAACCGGCCTCGACCTCCACCGCCTTCGATCCCTGGGCCGAGTCCTCGTCGACGCTGACGACGCCGACCTACACCCCGCAGACGGCCACCGACGCCGACAGCACGAGTACTGCGACCACGTCGTCGGCCCCATCGGGCGATGCGTTCCCGATGGAGTTCCCCGCTGCCGCTCCCGACGACTCCTCGTGGCTGACCCCGTCCAACTGATGGCGACCCCAGTAAGGACCACCCGATGAGCACAGACTGGAAAGACGGCCTGATGGCCGATCGGACGAGTCCCGACATCGACGACGTCGACACGACGTCCACACCGGTCGGCCCACGACCGGCGTTCGGGCAAATCGATCTGGACCGCAACACCACCGCGGTGGTGATGTTGGGGCGCGGCGACAGAACGCAGCCGCCGCGCCCCCCGACGGCGTCCGCGTTGGAGATCGACGGTGTCCGAGCTGCTCCGACATCGGGGTGGCGACGCGCCCTCTACGCGTTGTCTCTGCGCACGATCAACGCCGGCGAGTCGCCCGCGGACAAACGTGCACGTGAGCTCGACGCGCAGATCGCCGCCCCGGTGCGCACCGATCACAAGATCACCGTGGCAGGGCTCAAAGGTGGAGTGGGAAAGTCGACCGTCTCGGTCGTGCTGGGCCACGCTTTCGCGGACGTGCGCACCGATCGGGTGTTGGCCATAGACGCCAACCCCGATGCCGGTGTCCTCGCCGAACGCATCGCAGCGATCGCGCCCCGCACCGAGCATCCACCGACGATCTACGACCTGCTCGCCGCCCCGCGTACCGATCGCTACGCGGACGTACGCCAACACACCCTCGAAGCCGAGACCGGTCTGCAAGTTCTCGCCTCACACGATGATCCGGAGCGTTCGGAAGCGCTGAGCGAGAACGACTACCGGCGCGTGATCGAGATCCTCCAAGACCACTTCCAGGTGCTGCTGTCCGATTGCGGCACCGGCATCACCCACCCCGCGATGGCGGGAGTGCTCGACCTGACCGACTCTCTGATCGCGCCCACCAAGCTCGACGTCTCGGCGGTCACCAGAACCAACGCGCTGCTCGATTGGTTGGACGCCCATCACTACTCGCACCTGGTGCAGCGGTGCGTGATCGTCGTCTCCCGGATGTCGAGCAGCTCGAAGACACCGTTGACCGACCACCAGCTACAGGAGTACTTCGGTGACCGCGTCCGCGCAGTGGTGACCATCCCGTTCGATCCGCATCTGGACGAGGGCGCGGAAATCTACTGGGATCGGCTGCTTCCCGCGACACGGGCGGCGTATCGCGATCTCGCTCAGCTGGTGGCCACGGACTTCGCCGCCGGATGGCAGAACCGAAACCAAGCACAGGGGCCGGCACTGTGAGCGCCACGGCATGGGCGGCCGCCGACGACTCCCGGGAGCCGGGACGCTCACACGGGTTGATCACCCCGCCGCCTGCAGAGCGGTGCATCGACGTCTGGCCCGAGCCGGTCTACGCACCCACCGACCGGGCTGTGCCCTCGTGGTGGCTCGTCGGTGGCCACGGAGGAGCCGGAGTGTCGATGCTGACCGCCTCGTGGTCGATCGCCGGCGATGCGATGGGCGCGTTCCCGGCCGGCTTCGAGCAGGAATCACCCTTCGTCGTGGTGGTCGCCCGTGAATCCGCATGGGGAATCACCCGAGCTCACGATCTGCTCACGCAGCATCTGTCCGGCTACGGCGGCACAACCACTCTGGTCGGGCTCGTCACCGTCGCAGCATCACCGAGCCGACTCAAAAGCGAGCTGCGCCAACGCCTCGAAGTGGTCGCGGGGCTCGTCGACGACCATCACTGGCGAATCCCGTGGATCGACACCTGGAACGAACTGACACCCGACGAGCTCCCGTTCTGGACTCCCGGAGATCCCATTCCCACCGGACGCAAACGCGAACCGCCCGACCGAGCCGTACCGCGCGAGGTCGCGGACGTTGCCGACGCCATCCGCACCACCATCATCTCGATCCTTCAGACCAACCCATAAGAGAGCGAAACACCATGCTGATCAACACATTCGACGCAGTCCACACCACCATCCTGGCCGTCCCGCAGCCCGATCCCGTACCCCCGCCCGGAGGCGACCGGATATGGCGCATGATCGGCGTCGCCCTGTGGATTCTGACCGCCGGTGCCGTCCTGGGAATCATCGTCGGCGGCGGGGTGATGTGGTTCGACCATGCCGCCGGCGACGGAGCGATGAGGGGTAAAGGCATCAAGATCGTCATCGGCGCTGTGATCGGCGCGTTGATCATGTCGCTCGCAGCGTCATGGATCACCTGGGTGATGACGTGAGCGTGACACCGCTCGCCCAACCGGCACCACCGTCGCAACCACTCCCACCCGAAGTCACCGGACCACTCGATCAACTTCTGGGCTACGGAATGTGGATCGTCGGAGCAGTACTGGTGACGTCACTGATCGTCGCCGCCGGGATGTTGTGGTGGCACTTCGCCACCTCGACACCCTTGAACCGGACCGTCCGAAAGATCCTGTGGATCTGTGCCGCCGCGATCGCCGCAAGCTCGGCGGGCGCACTCGCGGGCTTCGCCCTCTCATAACGCAATTCGAATCGGAGACCCTTCATATGAAACGCCACCTCATCGCCGCAGCCACCGTCGCCGCGGTCCTGGCCTTGTCCGGATGCGGATCCGCCGAACCCACATCCGACACCACGACAACCTCGACGAGCGCAGCCGCCGTCGATACCTCGGCCGCGCCTGCCGACGTGCAGTGGCAGAGCTGGCGGGGTGCCTCCCTGCCGACCTCGAGCACGGACGGTCCGCGTGAGGTGGCCGGCGACATCGCAACCGGCTACACCCCGACGCCTCAGGGCGCGGTCCTGGCCGCAGCACAAGGAATCACCAGACTGCGTCTGGCACCGGACAACTCCTGGCCCGAAGTGGTCAATGCGGTCGCAGCACCCGGCGTCGGCCGCGACACCTACGCCGTCAACCGCGCACAGGTCTCCATCACCGATCCGGCACCGGAGGGAACCGAAGCACACCTGCAGGGCTTCGAGGTCACCGACTTCACCGACACCCGGGCTGTAGTTCGACTGGCGGTCGAGCGCCCCGACGGTGCGCTCATGGCCACCACCCACACCCTGGTCTGGTCGGGAGAGGACTGGAAGCTACTGCTGCCTGCACCCGACGACATCCCCGAGCCCGAAACACTCACCGACACCGCCGGTTTCACCGAATTCGCGGCGGCATCATGAGTACCGGAACCCCCGGAGCCGACAAGCCCGCCAAAGAGCACCGCATATTGACCGGCGCGGCGATGCTCGTCGTTGCGATCATCGTGATCTGCGCCGTCGTCGCGGTCGTCCTTCGAGTGAGCGGCGACTCCGACGACGAGTCGCCGACCGCCCAGACGCCTCGACCGACGGTCACCGCGCCTCCCTCCACCGGCCCCACGGCCGTCCCGAACACCGACGGCGCGATGCAAGGGCTGGCAACCCCGACCGTCGACCGTCTCGGCCGCCGGGTCGACGTCCCGAAATGGCCCGGCGGGTGGGCACTGCCGCAGTCACCTGTCGACTACGGCCCCTACAACCCGGCCGTACCGGTGCCCGCTCCCGCGGGAGTGAGCTGGCAGAAGGTCAACGACGGAGCGATCGTCCCGTTCTCCACCTCGGACGGCCCGTCCACCGTAAAAGGTCTGACCGCCAGCGGATTCGCTCACACTCCACAAGGGGCCGCCCTGGCGGCCGTGCAGATCGCGCTGCGCCTGGGGTCAGCGAACAACGAGACCGCACGCGGGATCTACGACAACCAGACCATCATGACCGCGGCACAGCGCAGCGAGCTGTACGCGCAGCTCGACGCCGAAGGCCCGTTCCATCGCGGTGCCACCGACGCTGCCCTGAGCTACCAGACCAAGTCCGACGCGTTCCGGATCCTCGACTACGCCCCCGATCTCGCCGTCATCGAAACTGCCAGTCCCGCACAGAAAGCGGACAACGGCACCGCGCAGTGGTTGACCACCAGGTTGACGGCCACCTGGGTCGACGGCGACTGGAAGCTGACTTTCCCCGAGCAGCTCGGCGATCTCTCCGGCACCGCGACCTCTCTGAGCGGGTGGACCCCATGGTGACGATGCGGCTACGCGCCGGACGGATCGTCCACGCTGTCCTCGCCGCGCTGGTCGTACTCATCGCGGCCGCATCGCTGATAGGCGCGTTGGCTCAGCCGGCATCCGCGCAGGAGACCACCGGCCCTGCGATTCCGGCCGCACCGCAGGGCTACGAGCTCGTCGGTGCGGACGATCTGAAGGCGAACAACCTTCCCGCAGGATCGATCACCCTCGGCGGTCTCGGAGGTACGACACCCAAGCCGTTGCCCGCGGGGTACACGATGGTCCAACGAGAGCTGACCTGCATCACGGTCCCACTGGGCGGCGGACAATCGACGCAGACGTGCCCCACGGTGACCTACGCCGTCCCCGAAGGCGGACCCACCGAAGCACCCCAGGCACCCGCATTGCCCGAAATCGGCAACGGCGCACCAGGAGAAGGAACGTTCGGGTTCGACCAAAAGTGCGAGTCGATGACGCAGGACACGGGATCGTGGGCCAGCGTCTCGGGCGCACTGCGCAAGATCTTCGCCAACCCTTCGGAACAGGTCTGCAAGCTCGCTAACGTCGTCTCTCATCCCGGCGATGCGCTGCAGAAGATGTGGGACTCGGCGTTCGGGAAGAACGTCAAATCTCTCATCGCCGGCGTCGCCGATGGCTGGGGCACGATGATCAACTGGTGGTTCACCACACCCTCACCGGCCTTGTCGGACGCGAACTACCTCACGGTCCTCCAGACATACATGCTCCCCATTCAGGGTGCGGTGCTGGTCATTTCGATCTTCGTCGCTTGCATCCGCGTCGCCCTGGCACAGTCCGGAAACGAGAACGCCGCGGCAATGGATCTCGTGCGTACCTTCGTCCGGACTATCACCTCGATGTCGCTGTTCGGTGTGGCCATCGGCCTGGCCATCCAGGTCTCGGACGGCATCAGCTTGTGGTTGCTCAGCGAATCGGGCGGCAACGACCTCGGCACCAAAGTCCAAGCGATGATGATCGACGACACCTCGACCTGGGGACCGGGCTGGGTTCTGCTGATCGCTCTGTTCGGAATGCTCGGCGCACTGGTCCAGGTCGTGCTGCTGGTGGTCCGCATGGCGTTCCTGATGGTCATCGTCGGTGTCCTGCCCGTCGCCGCGGCAGCATCGGGAACAGAGATGGGTTCGCAGTCCTACGAAAAGATGCGCAACTGGGCAATCGCGTTCATCCTCTTCAAGCCCGCGTCGGCCGCGATCATGGCCACCGCGTTCTGGGCCGCAGACCCCAGCTCCGACGTCACCAAGCTTCAAGGCCTGATTCTGCTCACCGTTGCGGCAGTGGCACTTCCGGCGCTACTGAGGGTGCTGAACGTCTCGAGCGCCTCCTCCGGTAGCCCGATGGCATTGGCCGGCATGGCCGCAGGTGGAGCAGCCCTGGGCATGGCCGCCATGAGCGGCGGAACCAGCGCCGCCGTCATGGGCGCGGCCCGCGCAGCCAAATCGGCCGGGGGCGTGGTCACCCGCAGCCAGGGCGGCTACGGCGGCAAAGCCCCGGGAACCGGAGGCGGCGGTGGCGGCGGCGGTGGCGGCGGTGGCGGCCGCGGTGGCGGTGGCGGTGGGGCTCGCAGTCGTACATCGAGCGCTGGCACCGGCCCCTCGCGGGGCAGCTTCGCAGGCCGCAGCGGCGGGCGGCGGATCCCGTCGATCTCGGGAGGCGTCCAGTCCGCCCGCGCCGGGATCTCGCGCGGCAGTCACTCCCTCGACTCCATGGCCCAAGACATCGCCGGCGATGTTCCGGGCCGTCCCTTCGCAACGAACGAGGTCATGAAGTGAGCACCACCAGCGCACCCATGCGTCGCCGCCAGACCTACGTGATCGGCCCCGTCCCGAAGGAATCGTTCCTACTGGGCCTGAACATCGCCGCAAGCGTCTACCTCTTCGGCTGCGCCCTGATGGGTGTCGGCGTGCTCTCGATCGCCGACAACAAGCTCTACGCCCTCGCCTTCATCGGCGTCATGGCCATCACCGCGCTACCGCTGATTCTGCGGTTCCAACGCAAAACCTATTACCAGTGGATCGCCCTGTCCGTGCAGTGGCTGATCCACCTGTCGAAAGGCGAGAACTTGTACCTCTCCGGACGTTTCTCCCGCGTTCCCGGCGGCACCAACCGCCTGCCCGGCGTGCTCTACGACAGCGTCCTGCACGACGGCTGGGTCCAACATCAGTCCCGGCAGAAGTTCGGGGTCATCGAGATGCCCAAGACCCACCAATTCACCATCGTCATCGAATGCTGGCCCCAGGGCAACGAAGCCATCGACCAGGACGCAGTCGACAATTCGGTGTTCTCCTGGGGTGCGGCGGTCAACTTCATCTCCCAGACCGGCGACGTCGACGGTGTCACCGTCGTGATCGAGAACGGCCCCGAGTCCGGCAACCGGCTCCGCCGCGAAGTGCGGTCGATGGCCCACGAAGACGGTTTCTACGGCGGAGAACTCCCCGCACGCATGATGCTCGAGTCCGCGGAATACCTCGCCACCGGCACACCGCGACTGTGGGCACGGGTGGCCATCACCTACCGGGCCGCGACCGCGAGCCGACGAAAGGACCCGGGCGAGCAGATCAAGGAACTGGCACGCCGAATCGGCGGTGTCCTGACCGTGCTCAACGAAGCACAGCTCAACCCGCGACTGCTCGCCTCGGACGAGATCGTCTCGTTCGTCAAACACGCCTACACCCCGGCCGCATTGGACGATCTCGAACTCTCGGAAATGAAGGGCGGGCACGATCTGGGCTGGGAGGACGCCGGCCCTCAAGCTCAGAAAGCGAACATCTCCAACCTCTTCCACGACGGCTGCTACTCCACGACATGGGAAATGGCCGAACGACCGAAGAACGCCTTCGTCGAGACCGTGCTGCGACCACTGCTCGACCCCAACCCGGACGTCCTGCGCAAGCGCGTGGCCATCTGCTACCGCCCCCACTCGCCGGCCGAAGCGGCGACCATCATCGGCCGCGACCTCAAACACGCCAACAGCGGTGTGAACAACCTCGGCAAGAAAGGCCCCAGTTTCGAGGCGCAGCAACGACTGAAGAGTGTCGAGGACCAGCTCGAAGAACAGGGCCACGGACACGGTCTGACCATGATCGGACTGTTGGTGACCGTGACGACACCCGAAGGCGAAGACCGACCCAAGGCCGATTCGGTCACCAAAGATCTCGGCACCCGATCCTCACTTCGCCTGCAGCGCTTGTGGTTCACCCAGGACACCGGATTCGCCGCGACCCTCGGCGTCGGCGTCCTCATGCCCTCGCACACCAAGAACGTCGCAAAGAAGCTGGGAGCATGAAATGAGCATCAAACGCCCCTGGAGACGCGCCGCCAGTACCGCCTCCCACCGCGACCTCAACCGCACCGCTGCGCAACGTCAGCGCGAACAACACTGCGAGAGCATCGATTCCGCACCGGTGGCCGTACTCGACGACAACGAACGCCGCGAACTCGAACGCGCCGCCGAATCGAAGAACATCGCCGTCTCCTGGCGCGCACGCCTGCATCTCGGACGTGACGCTGCAGCGCGGTCCAAGACCGTGGGGCACAGCCGCGACGCAGAGACCCTGCGCGGCAACCACATGGGCCTGTCCGGACGCGGCGGCGGCAAAGCCGGACCCGTCCTACCCCTGACCGAATTCCGCGCCACCACACTGCAAGCAGCCGGTATGTGGCCGTTCCCGGTCGGGGCCGGAGCGCCGATCGTCGGCGTCCCACTCGGTGTGCACCTCTACACCGGCGCACCGGTGTGCTTCGACCCGCTCTCATGGATGACCCGCGCCCGATTCCTCCAACAGCCCTCGATGATGCTGCTCGGCCTGCCCGGCTTCGGTAAATCGACGCTGGCCCGCAAGATCATCCTCGGACTGATCTACGCCGGAGTGTCCACCCTGATCATGGGCGACATGCGGCCCGACTACCGCAAACTCGTCGAAGCCCTCGGCGATCGAGGCCAGATCATCGACCTCGGCCTGGGCCGCGGGCAGATCAACCCCCTCGACATGGGACCTCTCGCCCAGATCCTGGCGACCCTCGATGCCGCCGGCACCGACGCCGCCGACAAAACCGCGGCCCTGGTGCGCAAACGCATCGCCGGCGACCGGGTGCGCCGGGTCAAGACATTGCTACAGGTCACCCGCGGCAACGCCCCGATCGACGACTTCGAGATCTCCGCCCTCGGTGCCGCGATCCGTCTCCTCGAGGAACGCTTCACCGGCGACGTCCAACCGCTGCTCTCCGACCTCGCCGACGTCCTCGAGGAAGGCCCCGACCCGGTACGGCGGGCATTCAAATCCGACACCGACGCCGACTACCGCGCCGACTCGAAGACACTGCGGCGCACCCTCAACGCCCTGATCGACGGTGAGTTCGGTGAGGTGTTCTGCGGCCAGACCACCGTGCCGATCGACATCAACGCCGCTGCTGTCTGCGTCGACGTCTCCGGCATCGGAACCGCCGACAAAACCCTCAAAGGCGCAGTGCTGCTCGCCTGCTGGGAGCACGGCTTCGCCGCCACCGACGCCGCCCACTACCTGGCCGACGCCGGATGCGGGCCGCGCCGGAACTTCCTGGTCGTCCTCGACGAGATGTGGCAGGTCCTGCGCGCGGGCGTCGGCATGGTCGACCGCGTCGACGAACTGACTCGCCTGAACCGGGCCTGGGGCACCGCGCTGTTGATGTGCACCCACACCATCAGCGACCTCGAATCCCTCCCCAACCCCGAAGACGTCGCGACCGCCAAAGGCCTGGTCGAACGCGCCGGAGTGCTGGTGGTGGGTGCATTGCCACGTAAGGAGATGACCCGACTATCCGACATCAAACCGTTCACCGACACCGAAATCGCCGACATCACCTCCTGGTCGTCCCCGAAAGCGTTGACCGGCGAGGCAGGCGCTCTGAGCGCTCCACCCGGGCAGGGCAAGTTCATCGTCAAACTCGGTGAGCAAGGCGCACCGGGTATTCCGTTCCGGACCGTGCTCATGCCGTCGGAGATCGAATCCGGTGTCCACGACACCAACCACCGATTCACCTTCGTCGGCGACGACCTCGAAGACGACTACGACGAGGTCGCGTGAGATGGCCAAACGGTTCTACACCACCGAATTCAGGGACAAGTGCCTCGCGCTGGTCAGTGAGCAGATGAAAACCGCGTCCTCACGCGAAGAGGCCGTCGTCGCTGTCGCTGCCGCACTGCAGATCCCGGTGACCACCCTGCGTAACTGGGTGCGCAACGAACGCGGCGCAGCACGCACCACCCAATTCCCCGCAGACACCGAACTGGCCGTCCGCGAGCTCCGCGACCAAGTGGCCATCCTGCAACGCGCTCTCGGCCGCGAAAGGATCTGAACCGTTGAAAAGCACCGCCAGCAAGGGGACGTTGGTCGGCGTCGCCCTGTTCCTCGCCCTGATCCTGGCGCTGGTGCTGCTGATCTTCCCCGACGACGACGAACCCAAAGTCGGGGACTGCCTGCCCGGCGGCGCACCGACCGCGACGTTCCCTGCCGGCACCAAGGTCAAGCCGATGAAGGACGGCACCTACCAGTTGACGTCCGGATTCGGTCCTCGCTGGGGCACCATGCACAAGGGCCAGGACTTCGGATCGGCTGCAGGCGAACCGATCTACGCCACCGCCGACGGTGTGGTGTCCAAGGCCGGACCGGCAACGGGGTTCGGGCAGTGGATCGTCATCGACCACAACATCGACGGACAGATCATCTCGAGCGTCTACGGCCACATGTTTCCCGACGACCTCGAGGTGACCCCCGGCCAGCAGGTCCACGCAGGCCAGGAAATCGCGAAAGTCGGCTACAACGGCGAAGTCTCACCACCTGGACCGGGCGGTGCGCACCTGCACTTCGAGATCTGGCAAGGCGGCCACGACGCCGGCGAAGCCGTCGACCCGGCCCCGTGGATCGCCGCAGCGTCCGAGCCCGACGCCCCCGCCGGGAGCCCGGCCACTCCGTCGCCGTCACCGACAACACCTGCCCCCGGCGGCGACCTCCCGCCTCTACCGCCGTCCGTCGGGTCCGAAGAGCACTGGCAGGTCGACACGGTTCGCGTAGCCCGATCGGTCGCGCAGAAGTTCCCCGAGATCAAAACGATCGGTGGGTGGCGGCCGTACGACACCTACGACGATCACCCCAGCGGCCGGGCCGCGGACATCATGATCCCGGACTACGACACCGGGGCCGGCAAGGAGCTCGGCGATCGGGTCGTGGAGTACCTGATGGCAAACAAGACCGAGCTGCACATCGAGTACATCATCTGGCGCCAGACCTACATCCCGGCCGACGGCTCCTCGAACCAGATGGAGGACCGCGGCTCCCCCACACAGAATCACTTCGACCACGTCCACGTCACCACCGTCGGCGGCGGGATGCCCGACGCTCTGACCAACTACGGCCCGGCACCGGGCGCAGCAGGCAGCCCAGGGGCGGTCCCGACCCCGTGCGGGGTCAATCCGGCTGCGAGCGGCGGCGAAGCCGATCTCGCACCCGGGAAAGTGCCCCCGGAGTTCGAGCCGTGGGTGATCAGGGCCGGCAACACCTGCCCGCAGATCCGCCCGCCCGTCATCGCCGGACAGCTCAAGCAGGAATCGGGCTTCAACCCGCGCGCTGTCAGCCCGGACGGAGCCGAAGGAGCGGCGCAGTTCATGCCCGGCACCTGGCCCGGCTACGGGCGCGACGACGACGGCAACGGCTCGGTCTCCCCTTACGACATCGGAGACGCAGTTATGGCCCAAGGCCGCTACATGTGCGAGATCGCAGGCCAGGTCGACGCCGGGATCGCCAACGGGTCCATCTCGGCCCCCAACGGCCCGCTCGAGCTGTATCTCGCCGCCTACAACGCAGGTTTCGGCGCGGTCCAGTCCTCCGGCGGATTCCCCACCGGCTCACCGGACTACGTCAACCAGACCCGCCCCTACGCCGACCTGATCCAGCAGTACGCCACCGAATTCGCCTCGATCGCCTGAGCACACACACCGACCGACACGACAACCAAGGAGATACCCGAAATGGCCAAACGACGCAGCACCCACAACTCGGTCGCCGAATGGGAGACCGCGAAGAAGGCAGTCAAGGAACACCTCGACGACCTCCGCGCGCTCGAGACCCACGGCGAGCTCTACACATGGGCGAAAGAGCACGACCTCGCCGTCCCAGGCCTGTTCCCGAAGTTCAAGACCGAACTGTCCAAACAGCTCGGGATCGACTACGACGCACTGCGCGAGCAGGCCTACGCCCAGCGCAGAGAGCAGATCGCTGCGGCCGCAGCCGATGGCCCGGTACTCGAGCTGTGGACCGCGGCCGACGACGAGGTGTCCTCGTTCGCGATCTGCGGACCCGAAGGTGCCGTCGTCACCTACAACACCTTTCACCCCGACGACAAGCTCTACCGCAACGGTGATCAGGTCTCGGCCGACCGGTCGGTGGCGCAGCACGCGGTGTTCGTCGCAGGTCAGGCCCGCGAGGAACTAGACGTCGAGGCGGTCCGGCTGATCCTGCACGTGCTCAACCACGAAGTCGCGGCCGACGACCCGGCCCTGGAGCGAACCGCGCTGCGTGGCCGCGTGCACGTGAGTGTCGAAATCGACCAGGACAACCCGGCGGCGGAGTGGTGCCGCGAGAACGGCTACAAGTCGTGGCGAGAGACGAACCTGACCACCCTCGTCGTCGACGACGAACGGATCGCAGGATGAAACGCGGGCAGCTCATCGCGGTCAGCGCGGTGTTGGTATTCGTCGTGGTTGTCGCCGCCGCTGTGGTCACCCTCGTCAAGTTCAGTGGCACCGACGAGAGCCACGACCCGGCCACCGACGCCCACGTGCACCTCGACGACGACCGCGGCTCCGATCCGGACGCCGTCGCCGAAGCTGCACTGGCGGCGATGTTCTCGTGGCAACCGGCCATCGACCCCTCCCCCGCTGCCGCTGTCGGACGAGCGCAGCGCTGGCTCGGCGGTCCGCTCGCCGCCGACGCCACACAACCGGCCGCCACCGGGGTCCGGCCGCTACCGCAGTGGGCGGGATGGCGCGACTCCGGGGACATCGTCACTGCCACAGCACAATCGGGCGAGCCGATCACCGCCTCCGATAGCCGGCAGGTACTCGACGTCGCCCTCACCCAGACCGTCCTACACCGCGACGGAAGTACCACCCCCTACAGCGACTACCGCGTCCGGGCCGTCGTCGAAAAGAACTCCGAAACATGGCAACTGACCGAATACAACTTGGCACCGAAATGAGGACGTCGATCATGAGAAGGCACATCATCCATTCGGACCCGATCGGCTACATCGGTCCAGCGCCATCGGTGTTCGACCTCGCAGCGCTCACGGCGATCAATACTGTTGCAGCTCTGCTCGTTTCCGTCATCATTCTGCTCTGGTCGGTCCGCCGCACCTGGGCGAGAGCGGCAGCGGTGGCCCTCACCCTGGCCGTTCTGGCCGGTGCGGCAGCCGCCGGACGCTCGATCGTCACACCCCACACCGCTCTGGCGGCGACGGCGTATGTCATGCCCGTGTTCGCCCTCGGCGTGGCCGGCCTGCTGCACGTGTTCGTGCACCTTCGCCCCCGACCCGACTCGAACGATCAGAAGGACGATCCGATGACCGCTACCACCATCCAGGACGCGATCGAGGGGAAGGCGCTCTGATGGCCCAGACACGCAGATCCGGAACCGGTGCCAGAGCACAGGAGAACCTTCTGCAGGCGGTGCTGCTGTGCATCGGCCTGGCGGTCGTGATCACCCTCGTGTTGTCGTGGTGGGCAGGAACGTTCCTCTCCGGCGGCGACCCCAGCGGCAACCCCATCCAGGGGGTATTCGAGTCCTTCACCGGACAGCGCCCCTGGCCGTGGCAGTCGACGGCCATCGCCGTGGCATTGGTGGTGTCGATCGTTGCGGTCGCACTGCCGATCGCAGTTCGGCGAGCCAAGGGGCGTACCGAAGTCGACCGGGCCGCGCGCACGATGGTCGCACCGAACAAGCTTCGCGGAGTCTCCCCGAAAGAGTCGCATCGCCTGATGCCCCAGTTCGACAAGTCCGATCCGCGGTCGTGGGGATTCCTCCTCGGCACGACCGTGGTAGGCGACAAGCCGGTGTACCTGTCGTGGGAAATGGTGATGGTCGCCCTGGCCGGCACCCGGATGGGAAAGACTGTCGCCCTTGCGGTGCGCGCAGCCTTGGCAGCACCGGGGGCCACGATCGTGACCAGCAACAAACCCGACCTGTATGCCGCGACTCGCCTCGGCCGCGAACGGTACGGGCAGGTGTGGGTGTTCGATCTGCAGGCGGTCAGCGGATCGGTGCAGCTCACGTTCTGGTGGAACCCGCTCAAACACGTCACCACCCTCGCCCAGGCCCGCAAGCTCGCCTCCTTTTTCGTGTCCGCGTCGACGAAGAAAGACGCCAAGACCGACGGCTACTTCGATGGTGGAGCTCAAGAGCTGCTCGCCCTCTACTGCCTGGCTGCGGCGTCGGCCGGCGGAGATCTCCTGCACGCGGTGAGTTGGCTCGGCCGCGATCAGGACGGCACCCCCGCCCAGATCCTCGATGCGTTCGACAAGAAACGCGCAGCAGCGCGAGTGAGAGAAGCCCAAGGCTTGACCGATCGCCAGCGCGACGGCCTGTTCGACATGGCACGCCGATTCCTCGACATCCTCTCCGACGACGAGTACGCCCGCGCCGTCACACCGCCTGCGCGGGCGATCATCGAGGTCGACGCGACGGACAAGACCGTAGTCCCGCGCGTGACCACGCGGTACGGGGAGCCGCTGCACGATCGCCGCGAGTTCGATCCGCGGGCGTTCGTGGCCAGTACCGACACCCTCTACGCGCTCTCGCTCGAAGGACCGGATTCGGCGGCACCGCTGACCACCGCACTGGTGGGGCAGATCTTCGACGAAGCCACTGCGCTGGCCTCACGGACCCCGGCACGCACCTACGACAAGCAGATGCCGCGGTGGTGGCCGACCAGGATGTGGCAGCCCACCATTCGCACTCAGGGAGGCCGGCTCGACGTTCCTCTCGTTGCCGTTCTCGACGAGGCCGCGAACACCGTCCTGCTTCGCCAACTGCCAGACCAGTACTCGCATTTCGGTGGCCGCGGAATCATCCCGATCGCGATTCTCCAGTCACCACAGCAGGGTGCCCGGGTGTGGGGCCGCGACGAGTTCGATTCGATGATCGCCGGTGCCGTGCACTTCTACGGCGGCAACATCAAGGACAAGCAGTACCTCAGCGACCTGTCCGAGCAAATCGGTTCGCACGAAGTGCAATCCACCACCCGCAGCAACGGCCAAGGAAACCGCAGTACGTCGCACAGCTGGCAAGAACGGCCCATTCTTCCGATCAACGAACTCGCGGCCCTCCCGAAAAGCCGTGCCATCGTGGTCTTTCCGGAAAACCCGCCCGTTCTGATCAAGAAAGTCTGGTGGACCGACACCGACGACGCCGAGATGATCACCCAGTCCATCATCGAATACAGCGGATCCGCCGAACAGGCGAAGGAACTGCTCGACGGACCGTTCAACATCGACTACGAACCAGACCACGACGACGTCGACGAGTACGAGCTCGAAGACTGGGACCGATCGGCGGTGAGCGTCGATGGACGTTGATTTCGACCTCGACGAGGAACTGGATCTCGACGCCGAACCGGAGGTCGAGCCCGCGTACGAGTCGGTCGATGACTGGGTTCAGCATTACCTCGCCAGGGTGATCCAGCGACGGATCAGCGACCGACCCGGTCACGGACTGACCTGGGATGCCCGGTGGTGGAGGCACGGTGAAGCGGTCGCCCGCCTGACCGCTCTGTGGTGGGCCTGGGAGTCCGCGCGCCGTTCGGTCGAGGACCGGGCAGCGATGTCGGGATGGTGGGTCGAGCATTGCGAACCTCACCTGCGGATGCTTCTCGACGGCGTCACCGGGCCGATGAGCGGAGCCGACGACACCGGAACCTGGGGTGGCTACGGACCCCTGACGTGCGATCCAGTTCCAGAAGGTTGGATCGCGGACGATCTCGCAGACCTCTCGCACGAGCACCCGATCCCGATCGGGGAAGACGCCGACGAGTTGCCGGCCCCGGCGTTTCTGCGGCTCGAGGACTTCGTGAAGAACTACCTCCGCCACGTCATCAACCGCAAGATCGACGACAAGCCAGGCCGTGGACTGTCCTGGGATCGGCGCTGGTGGCAGCACCAGGAGGTCGTGTCGCGGCTCAAGGCCCTGTGGTGGGCGTTCGAGGAAGCGCGCAGTTCACCGGACGATCCGGCGGCGATGTCGAGCTGGTGGCTTCGGCACTGCGACCCCCACATGCGTGTGCTCCTCGACGGCGAATCCGGACCCATGAGCAACGCCGACGTCGACGGGAGCTGGCCCGGCCACGGCTCGCTGCTGATCGCCTATCCACCCGAGGACTGGCAGACACCGAAATATCTGACCCCCTGACCGCCATCGTCACCGAGAGAAGGCCTCTCCCATGAGAACAGCACCTGCACCCGCAATCGAATCGTCGACAGCGCCGAGCGATCGGACCCAACTACTGGCGGCGATTGCCTTGGCGGCCGTCACCTGGTGGCTCACCTGGTCGATACCCTTCGCCGAGTGGGTCCTGTCCTCGTCGAGCGGCTCGGCCGACCCCGTCCGGCGTGAAGCCGCCGACGATGCTGTGGCACAGGGCTGGTGGGCGATCATCACCGTCGTCTCCGCGCTGTCGATCGGCAGCCTCATCGCCGTCGCCCTCGACTGCATGAACGGACGGCGCTGGGCGCTGACCGCATGGAAGAACTCGGTACGCCTGGCGAGCAGCCTCGCCGTGATGTGGGCCATCTGGGCCGTGAGCGTTCTCGCCGCCGGCGGAGTGCAACCCCTGTGACCACCAACTCGACTACCAACGAAAAACCAAGAAGGCGAGCAACGACCATGAAGACGAGTACACGGCACCACCCCAGCTCCATGCTCAGCTCGATCGTCAGCGCGGTCGGGGGCATCGAGGTGCGGTACACCCCCGAGAGCGATCGCGACGAGTGGATCCGCGACATAGACCGTGACCAGAAACGTTTCCGTGCGCGGCACGGTCTGTCGTCGACGCCGGCCGAGCGTGCGGCCGCGCATTCGGCGGCAATACTGGAAGTCGAGCGCAGGCTGGCTGTGCGTGGCCGGGGGCGGCAACCGGTCATCACCGGTCGCCAGCTCGCCTCGATCGCGGACGCACACACTCGCGCAGCAAGCCGCATCACTCACCCCGGCGTGACGGCCGCGTATCTGGCAGCTGCATTAGCGGTGTCGATCGCGTTCGCGATCCTGGCATGGCGGGGCTGGTCCCCCGACCTGTCGTACTACGACTGGCCCGCAGGGACTCCAGTCGAGCGGATGACGGATGCGCTCTCATCGGGCACCACCGTGATCGTGCAGATTGCAGCGTGGCTCTTGGCGCTGAAGCTCGTATCGGAGCTGCGCGACTATTGGATTCCGTCGAGGGCGCATCGTCGCAGCCGGACTCCGCTTCGGCACTGCTCGGTCCTGGTCGCACATTCCGTCATGGCGGTGGCGGGGCTGGCGATCGTCGCGCTCGGCGCGTACCTGATCGGCATTCTCGTTGTCTTTGGACAAGCATGAGCCGGGTACGGACACGATATCGGCCGACCGTCCGAGTTTTCACGGCCTGTGTGGCTGTCCCTGTTGCTGCTGCGCTGCTGGCGGGGTGCAATCCCCTGATCGCTCCCCCGACGCCTGAGACGGCCCATGAGGCTGTCTCTGTGTCCAGCGGGGTCGTGGAACGGGTCATTGATGGAGACACGGTGGAGGTGCGCCTGTCCACAGGGGGTGACCCGGTACGAGTTCGCGTTCTCGGTATCGATACCCCCGAGACAGTCGCCCCCGACGCACCGGTGGAGTGCTGGGGGCCGGAAGCGAGCGCGTGGGCGCACCAGCAGCTAGACAACGCCGCTGTCACCCTCACAAGCGATCCGGTCGCAGACGACACCGACCGCTACGGCCGTGCCCTGCGGTACGTCGTCCTCCCGGATGGGAGCAACTACAGCGCATTCGCAGCCGAATCGGGTATGGCCCGCGCCTACACCTACAAGAACCAGCAGCTCTCTGAAGCGGCGAATATCGTTGCCGCACAATCGACAGCGCAACGCAACGGTGCCGGTCTCTGGGGCTCGCCGTGCTACGGACAGACAGCCCGACGCTGACCCCTCACGTCTTCGCGAGTCTGAGCAGGAGCATCACACGTGCGCGCGTGCCAGGACTGTCGCGCGCACTGTTCGTTGGAGGAAGCCCGGTCGGGGATTGAACGATGCCGGTCAGTGCGGAAGCAGGCGTGTTCACAAGAGCTTTATCCAACACGGCCATTGCCAAGGGGATAAGCCGCTCGATGAACGTCGCCGCGTCGACGTAGTCACCGATCCCGACACCTAAGCGTCGTAATCCCCAAGTGTTGTATCCGCCGAGCTGGGTGAAGAGTCGGACAAGGTCGTCGGCTTCCTCCTGGGGCAGCCTCACGAGGGTCTGCAGGTGCGCAACCTGCGGTTCCTTCAACGCAATAGGCGACAGCCCTTCGCTGTGGACAGTATTTCGGAGAATGCGGCAGACCTCGAACATCCGATAGCCGTCGCTGCGCCGTTTGAACAGGGCCGTGAGTTTGGCGTTGCCCAGTTTCTTCAGCCACTGTCTGTTTTGCCAACCCGCCTGTCTACGTTCGTTCTTCGGCAAATCGTAGACGAGGTGAGCAGCCCTAGCCGCTGCGTCGAAAGCCCCGACGAGATTGACCAGAAAGTAGTCCAGGAATTCGACCGTACGGTCCGCGGTGTTGTTGGTCTGTGTAGCCACGGATGCGATGAGCAGTTGGTCGCGGCACCGCAACATCCGGATGATGCGTTCCCGGACCGTCTGGGCCAACAGTGCAGCAGTGTCGTTGCCGGTCGTGCGACTGTGTTGGCTGAGCTCGGAGGCCCACACCCGCCACGACGGGAGGAGTTCCTCGACTGCCAGAAGGAACGTCGAGCGTTCGTCGAGTACCAGTTGATCCGGTCCGATGACGGGGTATTTCCCCTTATTGCGGAGGTACAGCCCGACGACCCCTACGGCCTCGGCTGCGGAATAGGGGTGCGCGTTCGTTATGTCGGTCGCCTGGCTGGACAGGATGCGCGGATTGGTGGTGGCCAGCAGATCGGCGGGCATTGTGCTGCTGGCCTTTGCGACGAGAAGTTCCTTCAACCACTGTCCGGCGCTCACTCCCTGGGCTCCGGCGTCACGCAGAGCGATCTTTTCGTAGGTGCTGTAGGGCCAGATTGCATGTCCGGTCCGTCGCCCCGGGCCGTCGATGGTCGAGAACTCCAGGTAGTCGTGGGCATCCGGGGCGAGGGGGCCTGGTGGTATGAGGACCCGGCCGGCGTCTGCCGGGTCGTTGGCGGTGCCGATCCAGTAGCGGTCGATACTGTCGTCCTCTGTCAGCGACCACAGAAAGGTTTCCGGGTCCGGCATGTCGAGGGGGGGATCGATCCACTCTTCGATCCGGCGCTTGTCCGGCGCTACGTCGAGGACGATGCGTAGCGGCCGGCCACCCTGATCGAACGGGCCCGGCGGATCGCCCGCGGCCTTGTGATGCACTGACATCCGCGGGAAGCCCATCGACGCAACTCTCTTGTGTTTCTGTCCTCGGAGCTTGATTAGACGAGAAAGGGCACGGACAATGACTGTCCGTGCCCTTTGCGTACAGGGAATCAAGCCATGGGGCCTTGGGGGGCGACGTTACCCATCGCGCCGCTCCAATCACGGAGCCAGAAACCGAGCGGGCCGAGTCCGAGCATTCGGGCACTTCCTTTCGCTGGAGGAAACTGAGCCATCCACGGTACCGACGCCTGAACCGATGCGCACCCCGAGGGCTCTACCGGCCACGGATCCGTCCACCTATCATCGGCAAGGCATGGGTTCGGCACTGGACGTATCCGAGATTCGGTGCGATAATATCTTGGCGTGAGGCACTAGCCTCGTCGAAGTGAACCCGGCAGCCTTCCGGACGGTTGGTGAGCCGGGTTTTGCGTATCTACAGCGTTTGCGACGTGCTTGAACGGGCAGCGAGTTCAGCATTCAGGTACTTGTCCAACGCACCCAAAATCTCGGACTCGACCTCGGAGACTGTCTTGCCTTCGGCATAGGTTTGCGACTCATCCAGCCGAACGCCGAGCACACCCGCAAACCGCTCGAGTACCCGACTGCGGCTCTCGAACGGGGCAGTGTCCGACGAGGGTAGGGACACCACTCGTGCATCGCCCAGGTTCAACAGCACGAGGTCGCGGGCGAGCACGCGCGGGTCATTGGAGTCGTCAGGCAGCGTGGGAAGTAGCTGGCCGTACCGTTTCATTTCGGTGTGCTCGCGTACGTGCCGCTGTTCGTACTTGACTGCCCAGGGCTGACTGTTCGACGTAGTGTTGGTGTATCGCAGATGCCGGTTTCGGAACAGGAAGTCGGGGACTTCCGGAACCACGGGGGTGCGCAGAAGCCCGAGTATTTCGTCCTCGCGGTCGCTCAGGTCGAGTTCGCTCGCTCCGGCTGCTCTGGCGCGTAACGCATCGATTCGTGCCGCGTTCGAGTCCTCCTGGCGCGGCGTATACGGACGCGCTGCCTCGCATCGAGCGAATGCGCAGCCGTACGTGTCGAGTTCATCGGCTACAGAACCGATCCGGTATTGCTCAAGATTCTGTTCTGGCAGCGCGACGTCGGCCAGCCGCGTGGCATCCCACTCGAATGCGGTGTCGATCGCGAGCTGCAGCCGTTGTTCGGAGTCCCCCCACAGCGAGAGGGCGAGCGCCCACACGTCGATCGAGTGCAACCCATCCGCAAGGGTCACCGGATGAAATGCCGTGCGGGCATGGCGTCCGACCTGCTGTTTCCTGATGTGCACGGTTCGCGCCACTTGCGCGTGTGTGTATCCGGCTGCAAGCAACTGTTTGACGGTGGGGTTGAGCACCAGCATTTCCACGAGTTGCTCGAACGTGGCCACGTGTACGTCGGCGATGGTCTTGGCGGATCCGGCCATAAGCACAGTGCTGGGATCGAGTGTGGACTCCATTTCAGAATCATACGTTTCGGGTTCCCATTTGGGAACTACACGGGTTTCAGTGTGGAACTCAGGCGCAAGACTAAGGGTCGGAGGGAGTTCACTCGGTCAAGTCAACGTGTTGTAGGTGGTGATCATCGGCTCGATTCGCGTCTTCCAATGTCCGCCTTTGGCCAGGCACCATGCCACTGCGTCCGGCACCCACAGCATGGGCTCTTGTTTGGCGCGGAGGTGCTCGTAGGCCAAGCGATCCTGGATCTGTTGCTTACGAGTTGCGGCGAACAGTGTTTGTCGGTCTGCTCTGAGTAGGGAGTCGTCCTGCTCGATGACCAGGCGGGTGGCCGACATACCTGCGAGGTCGGCCACGAGCATTTGCAGTGCCTGGGTGCGACCTTCTCGTTCGGGCAGTGCTGCTGCGTCATAGACGTGAATGCGGATGGGCAGCCCGGCGATGGCGTCGGCGATGGTTCGTCTACGAGAGTCGCTTTCGGACTTGAAGTGGATGCGCTCCTGCCCTCGCAGGCGCAGTGCCACGAGTGTTTTGCGTGAGGCCTGAAGGTCGCGGACATCGGCAATCGCGGCCACGACGACGAGACCTCTGCTTTTGGTTTCGTCGACGTAAGCGTGCACGATTCGAGACGGTAGACGACAGGGGTGCATCGCACCTACGGGGTGTAGCCACAGCGCCCCTCACCGTTGAATCGCCACGCGACCGCAGTCGACGTCAGGTCTACCGGCATCCTGGTTTCATGACCGATAAGGACCTCCCATCGAGGCAGCACATCGCTCGACAAGCCGCTGAGATGCTCGACCTGCAAGCTGCTCGTCTGGTCGCGGCGTCGACGACCGATACGAGGATTGGATCGACGAAGAAAGCAAAGGCCGACAGTGAGTACCAAACGGGCCACAAACAGCTAAAGAGACTGCTTCAGCAATTGGGGGTGCCGAACCCCATCCCCTACAGCACGCTTGGGGAATGGGGCGGACGCTGGAGCAAAGGTGATCTCTCCACATGGGTTCACCGCAGGGAGTTCGTCAGCACCCTCGTAGCGGACACAGCGGCCACACTGACGAGCATTCAGGGGTCGGGCGCTTTGGTTACCGCCTCCACCACTGCCGACCCGACGTGGGCAAGTCTGCAAGATCGTATCGATGGTCTAGCGCGTGCACTGGAGCAGGCGCGCACCGATGACGACCGCCAAGACGTAGGCCGACGGGCCCGCGAGATCCTCATCGACGCCACCTCGATCATTCGAGACCCCGACTTGGTACCGGACGGGGACGACGAACCCAAGGCGGCAGATGCGAAGCAATGGATAGGGCTGTATCTGAAGCGATACGCCGCCGGAAGCTCGCACAAGGAGTTGCGCGTCTTCGTCAGGGCGACGTGGGATCTCGCGCAGCGTGTGACCCACTCAGGCGTCGATCACGTGGAGGCCTATGCAGCCGCGCAGGCCACGGTGACGGTGGTCCGTGTTCTGCAATTGCTGGAAAGCGACAGCACGGAAAGGCTGGAGTAACTCGGCCACCACTACGCGCCTACTAGCATGGTCCGATGGCCAAGAAGACCGGGAAACTGTTCATCAGTCACGCAGGTGACGATGAAAAATACGTCTCCAAGTTCGTGGAAAAGATCCTCCGGCTCGGGTGCGGATTCCCTCGTGAACAGGTCTTCTACACCTCTCAGCGCGGGACAGGGATCGCATCCGGACTCGACCTGTTCACCGAAATGAGGGAAGAAGCAGCGGCGTCGCCATTGGTCATTGCGATCGTCTCCCCTACTTACCTCACCCGTCCGACATGCTTGGCGGAAATGGGTGCCGCATGGGTGAAAGGGACGTTCCTCCCGGTGCTCACACCTGGGCTGGCCAGAGAGGACTTGCCGGGACCACTGAAAGCAATGCTGATCGGTCAGCTCGACGAGGCCACCGCTGGGCAGGACCTCGACGTAATGCACGACAGGGTCATCGAAGCGTTCGGTCTCAAGGCGAATACCGCAGATTGGACTATTCACAGGGACAAGTGGCTGGTCAGCGCCTCACGATACGAGGAGTTGCTGGGGAAGGTCGAGACCTACTCTGCAGAACAGGTCGCCGAAATCGAACTTCAGCTCGAGCAAAAGACGGAAAGCTACAACCTTCTGCTTGAGAAGTTCGGGGAGCTCGAGGATCGCTATGACGCCCTATTAGCGGCGAAGACCCAGGAGCAGATTGCGGCTGTGGAATTGCCCGAGGGCGAAAGGGAGCAGTTCGAGCACCTTGCCGGTGCGGTCGTCAAGTACTTTCAAGAATCCCGCATGCCAGGCTCCGTAATCACGGCGATTCGCTTCCATGTCTCCAACGACGATCTGATCCTGCCCGACAGCTTTCATGACGTAGACGACGAAAATCCCGCGTTCTACGACGCCGCCGAACGCGGTTTTTTGGTGATCGACAACGACCCCCCGCTCGAGGTCGCACTCAATCAGCAGCACCCAAGGATCAAGAAGGCGCTCGCGCTCGTCGAAGCCTTCGTCGAATGGTTCGATTCACCTAGTCGCACGGAGGGGTTCAAACGGTGGTTCGAGGACCAGTTCGACTTGCCCGTCGATTTGAAGAGTTCCGATGTCTGGGATGCTGTGCTGCGTCCCTGACCACCAGTCAGCCGACCGGTTCACCTGTCCAGGCCGTGATCGCGGTGTCGATCCGGTTCCGGCGCAGGCGGGCGGATGGTGCCGGCCTTCTTGGTGGACTGGCGGTTGAGCATGGATTTGAGCGGCGATACGTCTCGCTCGGCCTGAGGCGATTCGTGACTCGATGCCTCGGTTTCGAGGTCGCGTAGTGCGCCTTCGGCGGCGTAACGGGCCGAGTCGCGGCGTTCCTCGAACCCGGAGGTCGAGTTGTCGGGGCCTGTCCATGCGGTCCAGTGCCAGGTGCGGTCAGTCCATTGGATCGCCGCTCCTGGTGCACCGCTGTCGCGGTCTGCTCCGCGTTGAAAGCGTGATCCGTCAGGCGATTTCGGCTTCCATGGGTAGTCGGCGCGGCGTGCGTCTCGCTCGGTTTGGGCTGCGGCCCACTTTTCGGCGAAGGCCTGCATCCGGTCGGGGACGGACTGGACGAGTGCTGCGCGGCTGCTGTGTTGGGCGTCCGCGTGTGCGGGGGTGGGGTTGAGGTCGAGGCTCCATTTCGGGTATAGCCCTTGCGATCGGCGCCGGTCGAGGTCGCGGCCGCGTTCGGTGAGCGCTTCGGGTGAGTTCTCGCGGGCGTTGACGTCTGCTTTGAGTTCGGCGAGCGCGTAGCGGGCCTGGGCGAGTTCGTCGGTGCGCGTGAAGGTTCGGTCTTCCTGCGCGGTGAGCTCGGTCAGTCTCCCGGCGATGTGTGCGCGGTCGGCATGAGCTGCGGTCGCGCGCACGGGCAGCTCTTTGATCATGTTGCGCATCTGCTGGAGGATCCCGCGTGCGGCGGTGGTACTGGACATCGCTTCGGTGAGTTTGCGGTGCTCGACGTAGCGTTTCGGGCCTGCTGGTATGGAGAGTTCGAGCTGGTCGTTGACCGGGCGGTAGGTGCCGGCGATCGCGACGCCGGCGATCTCCGCGAACTCGCTCGGTCGTCCGCTCTTGACTGCTCGCATGTCGATGTAGGTGGTGCGCAGGACGTTCTGCAGCGCGTCGACGAGCGATTCGGTGTCGTCGTCGGCGGCGGTCCGGTGATCGATAGTGATCATCTTCTCGGCGCGGTCGTCGATGTCGAGCCATGCTGCAGCGCGGTCGGCATTGGCCTCGATAGTGGGCATGTCGGCGTCGAGGCGCTGGGCGGCGCGGTCGAGGCGGTCGATGGCCGCGCGGCGGGAGGCGTTCGCGTTGGCGATCATGGTCTGTTCGGATTCGAGCGCGTCGACGTGCGCCTGCTGCTCGATCGCGCGGACGTAGACGGGGTCGCCGGTGGCGGCGGCCTTGGTCTGCGCGGCCGACAGGGCGATGTCGCCGCCGACGTCTTCCATCGTGTCGGGGATCTCGCCTCCGCGTAGCTGCTGGACGGAGTGGGCTTTGCGTTCGATGATCTGCCACATGGTGGCGTCGTAGGAGCGTCGGGCGACGATGTTGACCACGTCGACCTCGCGGTGGACGTTGCCCTGCCGGATGATGCGCCCGAACCGCTGCTGCATGTCGGCTGCGGTCCACGCGGGATCGAGGGAGATGAGTTGCTTGAGCAGGCGTTGGGCGTTGACGCCGGTGCCGAGCTTGGGTGTCGAGCCGATCAGCACGCGAACCTTGCCGGCGCGGCAGTCGGCGAAGAGCTGCTGCTTCTGTTTCGGTGTCGGGTAGTCGTGAATGAACACGACCTCCGATCGCTCCATTCCTCTGTCCACCAACGCTTCTCGCAGGCGAGCGTAGAGACTCTTGTCCGCCGCCCCGCCGGCCTTGGGGGTGCCGCGGTCGCAAAAGACCATCTGGAATACCCCGCGGGCGTCGGGGCCGTGCCGGTCGGCGGGGGTGAACAGGTCGCGGTGCTCGAGGTGGGTGTTCCAGAGCAGATCCGCTGCGACGGCGACTCGGTCGTGTTCGGGTTCCGGTTCGGGCAGTTTCGCCAGGGTCGGGTGCAGGGAGGCGTTGCGGCCGTCGTTGGAGATCTTCAACGCGTTGTCGACGTCCATGCTGCGTCCGGAGGTCGCGGCCATGCGTTCGTCGAGATCGAACATGAAGTCTCGGACCTGCGGTGCGAGGTCGAATTCGACGACCAGCGGCTTGCCGGTGCGCATTCGCGGCAACTCGACGGGGATCTGGTCCTCGGTGACCACGTCGCGGAATTGATCGACCATGGCGATCAGTTGCCGCAAGTTCTGGTACTCGGCCATCCGCGAGATCGGCCGCAGTGAGGTACCGGTGATGTTCATTTCGACGGTGGTGCGCTGTTTGGCGAATGTCTGTGCCCAGGCGTCGATGTGGCCGATTCCGGCGGCGTCGAGCAGATCGGGGCGCAGATAGCGGTTCATCACCCACAGCTCGGACAGGGAGTTGCTCACCGGTGTTCCGGTGGCGAAGGCGATCGCTTTCGCGGGGGCGTCGGGTTGTCCGGATTCGACGTTGCGCAGGATGGCGCGGTCGCGTAGCCAGCGCGCTTTCATCTCCAGGTCGGAGGCGCGTTGCGATCCCTCGGGCAGGGACAGGTCGGCGGAGTTGGAGGTGCGGGCGAGGTTCTTGTAGTAGTGCGCCTCGTCGACCCAGAGGAAGTCGCAGCCGGACTGCTCGAATGTCAGTCCGGTGTCGGATGCTTTGGAGGACACCAGTTTCTGCTGTTTGGCTTGTTCGCGTTTGAGGACGCGTTCGATCTGTTTGACGGTGTGCTCGCCGCCGGTCTCCTTGGCGCGTTCGAGGCCTTCGCGTAGTTCCATCATGCGGGTCTCGATGTAGGCGAGCTCGGTGTCCTTGCTGACCGCGATCAGCTTCATCACCGATTCGGGGACGATGACCATGTCCCAGTCGGTCACCGCTGTTTGGCCGATAAAGCGTTGCCGGTCGCGGGGCCCGGACAGGTCGCCGCCGACGAGCACTTTCGCGGCCGGGTAGGCATCGCGAACCTCGGCGGCCCACTGGTCGACGAGGTGGTTCGGCACGACCACCCACGGCTGGCGTTTGTGTCCGAGTCGGCGCATCTCCATGCAGCTGATGGTGATGGTGAGGGTCTTGCCCGATCCGACGCAGTGATCGAGCAGGATCGTCTCCCCGTGAGTCAGACGTTGTTCGGCTTGGCACTGGTAGTAGTACGGAATGTAGTTGGGGTTCAGGCCCGGGTACTGCTTGTGCTCGGTGGCGAACTGGGGTTTGACGAACCGGTTGAACCGCCCGTTGTAGACCTCGGTGAGGTGCTCGTAGCGGGCCGGATCGGACCAGAGCCACTGCACGAACTTCTCTTCCAGCCGTACCGCGCGATTGCGCAGGTCGGTGGTGTGTTTGGGGTGGAATCGCGGTTTGGGCTCGCGGTCGAGCTCGCTCTCGGTCTTGAGCACTTCGACGGGCTTGTTGTTGGCGATCGCGGTGAACAGCTCGAGCCCGGAGTAGCGGCCGGCGATGCCCCACGGGTCCTCGTAGCCTTGCGGGTCGTCCCAGTTCGGGGCCGAACTGGTCTCGAACTGCCAGGTCGCGTTGACTGCGGCGTACGAGACGGTCAGCTCGTCGGGGTCGATCCCGAACTCCTGGACCAGGAACTGCTTGTGGTTGTCGACTCCGACCCATTCCGCGCCGGGACGCACCCCGATGCGCGCGGGGTCGGCATCCGGTGGCACGACGGCCTCGAGGGCGTCGACGACACCGGTGTAGACGTCGGGGTTCTCGGCTTCGGCGACGCGGGCGCGGGCGAGCTTGCTGCGGACGTCGCCGGCGAGGAATTGGCCGGCGACCTCGTAGGTACTCGGATCGGTGAGTGAGGGGTAGATCTTGCCTCGGGATCGGTCTAGTACGTCCTCGACGTCGGTATCGAGCAGCTCGGCCACCCGTTCGGGGTCGATGCTGCCGCGTTCATCGAAGGCGATGGCGATCGCTTCGTCGATGCCGGCCGCGCTGGTGGCGCTTTCGGTGGTGAAAGTGACGTCGGTATCGAAGATCGAGGTCTTGGTGGCCTGCTCGGTCTCGTCGTCGAAGAGTTCGAGCGAGCGGACCATCGCCATGCGGGGGTCGAAGCTGATGGCCCCTTGAAGGTGATGGCGGCTCTTACGGGGCCCCTGCGCCGGTGTGCGCGCCTTCTCCAGCAGTGCTTCGGTGACCTCGGTGGGCATCTCACCCCCGTAGGGGGGTAGATCGAGGTCTGCGAGGTCGTCGGGATCCACCCCTCGATCGAGGGCGGCCTGCCCGGCTGCGTCGATGCGCCACTGCGCTTCGAGGGCGGTGAAGTTCTCGGCGGTCTTCTCGGGGCTGTTCTCAGTGGCGTGGTTGGTCCACTTGAACCGGTTGATGAAGCCGTATCGGTTGGTGTAGTCGGTGTATTGCCGATCGAGCTTCTCGCGCAGGTCTTGTCGGTGCTCGGGGGTCGAGTCGGCGGTGCGCGCGCTCTCACCGATGTCCAGGACGGTATCGCCCATGGCGAGCAGTCGTTGCCACTGATCGTTGATCTCGCGGCCCTTGGCGGGGGTGAGAACCCATCCGGCACCGACCTGGTACTGCTCCCACCGGGAGCTGTGGGCGTCGAATCGCAGTGTGCCGGGGATGGTTCCGGTATCGGTCCCGGAGTCGGTGTGCAGGCCGGCGGTATCGAGCTCGTGATGCTGGGTTCGATCTGGAGCCGCGGCGGTCATCGCCAGGCCCGAGTCCAGGGCATCGTCGACGATGTTCTCCAGCGCCCGCGTCAGCAGGGCTGGTACGGATTGCGATTGCGGGGCAACGACTTTCATCGTGGTCGAGCCGTACATTCCGGAACCGACCTCGACGGTGCCCAGGATGCGGTCTCGGTGCCGGTTGAAGTACCGGTTCAGGTGGGCCGGTGCGGTGCTGTCTCCGTTCCCAGTGGGAAGGGTGACTTGGGCGACCTCGGTCCACAGCGTGGTCTGTTCGGTGGCCTCGCGGCCCGGCTCTCGCCTGCGGAAGATCAGCACGTCGGTGAGCACGTCGGTGGCGGCCTGGCGACGATGCGCGGCCGACGGCAGCCGGACGCCGCCGACGAGGTCACCCAGGGCGGCGATCTCGCGCCGCGCGGCCGGGCGCACCGAATCGGAAGTGAACGTGCTGGTGATGACCGCGACGTACCCGCCGGGGGCGGTCAGGTGCAGGGATTTGATGATGAAGTGGTTGTGGATCGAGCGACTGTTGGGGTTGTGAATGTCGTCGTAGACCGGATAGTCACCGAACGGGACGTTGCCGATGGTTGCGGTGAAGGTGCCGTCGCCGGCGAACGCTGCCTCGAATCCGTGGTTGCGGATGTGCTGGTTCGGATAGAGGTGATGGGCGATCGCTGCAGTGATGGGGTCGAGCTCGACGCCGACCATCTTCGTTCCGGTGGGGGCGAGACCGACGAAGTGTCCACTGCCGCAACCCGGTTCGAGGACGCGGGCACCCTCGGGCAGACCGGCGCGTTCGACCGCGCGCCAGAGGGCAGAAGCGATGGCGGGATCGGTGTAGTGGGCGTTGACGGTGCTCAAGCGGGCTGCGGCGTAGTCCGGGGCGCTGAGCAGGGTGCGCAGTTCCTCGCGCTCGGGCTCCCATTCGGTCTTGGCGGTGTCGAATATCTGCGGCACGCCGCCCCATCCCGACCAGCGAGCCAGTGCGTCCTGCTCGGCGTCGGTGGCGGGGCGGGACTCGGTGGCCAACCGCTGAACGATGGCGAGGGCATCGAGGTTGGCGCGGGCTCGGGCTTTGGCTCCGGATGGGACGAGAACGTCCGTGCCGAGAACGAAATCGACTGCGGGAGCAGTAAATCGGGCTGAGTGGTCAGCGGAGTCGACACCGCTACCTAACGGTTCCCGGCTCGGTCCGCCCGCGTCGACGCCGCCGAGTTCGGCGGCGGTCTCGGGTTCGGGCGTCGCTTCCGGTCCGGTCGCGGTCTGGGGTTCGGGTTCTGGCGTGACGGTGTCGGAGACGGCGGCATAGCGGCGGGCGGTGTCGGCGCTGATGTAGACGGTGGAGCCGTCGGGGCGTTGGGCGGCGATGAGACTGTTGCTGCGCCACAACGGGCTGGTGAGGGGTTCTCCGGTCTCGTACTGGGGCACCTCGACCGGCGCAGCGTGTACCTCGCGGGGTGTCGCGGTGTCGGCGGAATCGTCAGCGGGAAGCGATGTTTCGGTGGCCGCAGCGGCGCGCCTGGCAGCATCGGTGCTGGCGGCGGTGGCGTAGCCGTGGATGAAGTCGGCGCGGATCTGTGTGGCGTCGACGCTGTCGGAGGGCAGGGATTCGAGTGCTGCGCCGACGACGGGGTCGGCGGAGGGATCGGGCGCGGCAAAGGGCGCGCGCGGGTCGTAGGCGCGGCGGCCGCGATCGTCGAAGTCGACGATCGCAGCAGTGGCGGCATTGTCGAGCTCGTTCTGGGCCAGGTGCTGACGTGCAGCTTCGTCGGTGGTCTCTGGCCCTGTGGTGTCCGGCTCTGTGGGGTCTGCCTCGGGTGCCCGGTGGTGGGTCTGCCAGAGCAAGTCGACCAGCTCGTGGGGAAGTGCATCGAGGCGGGCAGGATCGGCCAACAGCGATTGTGCGGCGCCGGTGAGCGCGGTGTCGGTGTCGTCGACGCCCACGACGGCGTCGAGCATGACCGTTTTCGTCCGTGCCAGCGCCCACGACTGGAACTGGGCGAAGGTGTTCGACGACGCCTGAGCCGAGACGGTCAGATCCGCGTCGGCGAGGACGGCGGCGCGGATGCGCTCGGTGAGTACCTCGTGTGCCGACGCCTGCGGGGGTGCCGGCGGCGCTGCATCGTCGGTGCTGCGCAGCAGTGGCAGCTCGCCGGCGAGGATGGCCTTGATGGAGCGGTCGGCCTCGGCTTTGGTCAGGCGCGCGTCGACGGTGTCGTCGGGTAGTCCGGATCGGGCGAGCAGCGTGCGCAGGGTGTCGAGTTGGCGTCCGGTGGCGGGGTCGTTGGCCCAGGTCGGCGGCGTGCGGCGTTGCGCGGCGTCGGCGCGGGCGACGGCGCTGTGGTTGATCGAGGCGGGATCGATCCCGGCGGCGCGCAGGGCGTTGCCGAGCTGCCCTTCGGCCGCGCGGGCGCGCTCGTAGTCGGCGAGCAGTCGGGTGCGCCGGTAGGACAGGTCCGAGATCCGCTGTGTCAGTGCCTCGATGCCGTCGCGGTTGTCTTGCTGGCGTGCGCGTTCGAGCGCGCGCTCGGCGTTGTCGAGGTGCTGCCTGAGACGGCCTCCTCGGTGCAGAATGTCGGCGGTGGCCGTGTGGGCGTCGACCCACTGCGCCCGAAGGGTCAGAAGGGAGTCGCGCCCGGCGTCCGGTCCATCTCGTCGAGGATCAACGTTTCGAGCTCCGCGGCGATCGGATCGCTCGCTGTGGTCGGCGTCGGCTGGTTGTCGTCGAGTCGTTGCTGGATCAGCGCCTGGGCGAGCAGCAGGAATCGACCCGGACGGTCCATCCACACCCGGTCCACGATCCGGCTCGCCAGCGGCGAGATGTCCACCGACAGTGTCGTCCAACGCATCTCGTCGCCCTTGTCCTGCGCGCTCTGCAGGTGCGCTCGGCGCTCCTCCTCGATCACTGCGTCCGTGGAGATCACCCGTTGGTAGATCTCCTCGGTCACCTGCGGGTACAGGTGTTCCTCGAGGATCTTCGATCGTGCCGAGTGCCAGGCCGTGGTCATCAACGCCACGGTCGTGGGGTAGTCCGGTGTCACTCCCGGGTTCTCGGCCCGCCACCGATCCATCAGGAAGCCGTGGGCGCTGTCCCCCACCGTTTCCTCCACCAGTTGGGTCAGTCGCGCCGCTTCGCGTTCGATCTGTTCCTCGCGTACGGCCTCGGGCAGGTCCGGATCGAGTCCGATCCACTCCCCCCAGATCCTGCGCACTTCGTCGCGGATCCGCAGATCCACGTTCATCTCCGGTTCCGACATCGTCGGTCCCCTCTCCGATCGAAAACAGGGACGGTTGATCCTGGTCGTCACGCGCCATGGTCGCTGCGCCCCCGCTCGGTGTGTGGTGAAAGCGAAAAATCTACCCATGCGGCACACCGGATCGGTGCGGCCGTTCGACTGGTCGGGCTCGTCCATCGTCGTCCGTCCTTCATTCGGTGCTCACAGTTCATGGCCACGGTCCTTTCGTGGGCCGCTCTCGGGTTCTCGGTGCGGTCCCTTGCTTCCCTTTGCCTGCTGTCTGCGTAGTCGTTCGCGTACCGCGTCTTCGGCGGCGCGTTCGCCCTGCGTGAGGGCGGCGCGGCGTTCGAGTTCTGCGCGGTAGCGAGCCAACGTCGCGGCCCCGCTCTCGCTGGGATTGAGCCGTTGACTGAGCGTGGTCTGTTTGATCTTGGCTTTGAGCTCGGGTGTTGCGGTCTTCATGGCCTTGGTTCCCTCGGCGATGCGTTCCTCGATCAGGTCCGGATCGACTGTGGTCTCTGTCGGTTCGGCAGTAGCAGTTGCCTCAGTGCTGACACTGCTCGGCACCGGTGGGGCGCTCTCGTCGGGAAGCGATGTCCCGTGCAGGTCCGGCTCGGAGTCGGGCATCGCCGACGCTTCGGATGCCGGGAGTTCCGAATCGACGGACTCGGTGGTGAGTGCACGGGGATCTCGGGAGGGCTCGACCGCCGCGAACGCTGGATCCGACAGAGCAAGGCGCGCTGTGGTGCGGTCGGATCGAGCCGGTGTACTGCGATTCTGCGCAGGCTTTTTCGGTGCGGCGGTGGGGCTTGCACGGTCGACGTCGGGCTTGGTGAGGACGGCGACCTGGCCGCGACTGTCCGGCTCGGGCGAGCGTGCCGGCGGCAGGGGGGTGTGTTCGGCGACGGCGGGGGCATCGTGGTGGGCCTCGTGCATTTCCGCGCGCATGATCTCGCCTTCGAGTGCGCGAACGGTGGCGCGGGCGTCGTCGACCGACATCTGGTCGATGCTGGCTGCCGTGTCGCGGATGACGTCGGCATCGGCGGTGGTCACGATGTTGCCGGGTCCCCCGGCTGCGGTCTCGAGGTCGGCCTGGGCCCGCTGCCAGAGCTGGTGGGCGTCGCGTTCGGTGGCGTGCGCGTGCTCGCGCAGTATCTCGACCAGGGCGAGGTCGGCCTGGGCGTGGAGTGCGTCGTCGTCGCGGCCGTCCTTGGTCGCGGCTGCTGCAGCTCGCGCCAGGTCTCGGCATCGAGCGTCGGTGGTTTCGAGTTCGCGGGTCGTCTCCAGCCACCGGGCGTGCGCGTCCTGTGCGGCGAAGTACAGCGGGCGCAGGGCGTCGGCGCGGCTGCGGACATCGACGATCATGGGGATCGCAGCGGTCATCGCGGGGCCTCGTTCGTCGAGGTACGCGCGCCACAGATCGTTGCTGCGGGTGCGTGCGTCCGCGAGCTCGGCGTGCAGCGCGGCCACCCGGGCAGCGGGTGCGATGTCTTCGTGTTCGGGGCGGACCATGCGCAGGGAGTCCATCGACTCCGCGAGCATGTCCCAGTCGGCCCCGGTGTCGTACTCGAAGTCCGGTGGCGGCAGGTCGGACTCCGGGTCGGGAGGCAGGTCCGCGTCGCTCAGCTCGGGGTAGTAGTCGTCGAAGCCGGCCTCGAACACCGGGCCGGTCCCGGTGACGGTTGCGGTGGTGGTCTCGGGGGCGTGGCTCTGCGTGGTGGCGGGGGTCGACTCGTACGGGTCGATTTTTCCGGCGACGGTTGCTGCTGCCTCGTCCTCGGCAGGGTCGACCAGTGCGTGTTCGACGGCTGGGAAGTCGTGGTGGGTGAACTCGTGATGGCTCAGGGCGGTGATCCGCCACGCCAACGCTTGGGTGAGCTCGTCGGGGCGTAGTTCGTCGTCGACGTCGCGGGCCTGGGTGAGCAGCTCGTCGGTGAAGGCCAGGATCTGCTGCGGCTCCCAGTCGATGGGCGCGTTGTCGACCGCGGCGACGAGGGAGGGCCATGCGTGATCGCTGCGGATCGTGCGCGCGGTCTCCTCGCCGAACACGACGTCGAGGGTCGGCGTCCAGTGCGGTGCGAGGTGCTTGGACGGTGTCGTGGAGTCCAGAGCGGCCGGGCTCAGGGTGCGCGAGAGCCGCCACCACAGGGCTGCAGCGGGCATCTCGTCGGGTAGTGGGCGGTCCCCGGTGACCGAACGCAGCAGAGCGGGGACGTCGAGACCGGCGCGGCGGGCGGTGGTCAGCCGGAGTGCGAGCACCGGCCAGAACGGATCGGTGAGGATCCGCGGCTCGATCTTCTGGGCGAGCGCTCTCCAGGCGTTGGTGGCGGCATCGGGCGAGCCGATGACCGCTGCTGCCCTCTTGTCGAGCCGGTTCTGCTGCCGTTTGTGTGCGGCCGCGAACTGCGGGGGACCGGTGGGCCGGAGGTCGATGTCGTCGACTGTGCGCGCTGCGCGCCACACGGCGAGGTCCGCGAGCAGGTCCGGGTGTTCGAGGAAGGGCCGGGCCCAGACCGGCGCGGTCTCGCTGGTCCAGCCGCGGGCTCGTTCGTCGACCGCTGTCGAGAGGGTGTCGACCAGTTCTGCGCGGGCGGTGAGGTAGTTGCTCCACGTCGGGTCTGCACGAAGGGCTGGAGGGATGGCGGGCAGCCACGGCAGGGGGCCGCTGCCGGCGGAATGCTCTCCGCTCGGGTCGAGCCTCCAGTCCAGGACGGCGGCGACGTCGACGGCGGTGTCGAGTTCGCGGTGGCTGGCGGCGCGGGCGAGTGCGGCGATCGGGTCGGTTCCCCCGACGGCGCGGATGGCCAGGTGCTTGCGCAGCACGGGCCATGCTGCAGCGTCGGTGACGCCGGGGACGACCTTGTCCGCTTCGGCATCGATGCGCTCCATCTCGTCGTCGCCGAGGACCTGTTCTGCGGCGGTGCCGACGGCATCGTCGTAGGCCGCTGCGGCGATCGGGAGTCGCTCGGCGGGGTCTGCGAGTCGGCGGGCGGCGGTGGTGGCCGATTCCTGCGCGCCGTCTCGGCCGAGGATGCGGGTGAACAGGTCCACAGCCGTTTGCGGTGTGACGGCTTCAGGGGTGATGACCGAGTGTTCGTCGCCGTCGAGGGCGGACCCGAAGTACAGGTGGTTCTCGCTGCGGCCACGGGTAGCGGCGACGTAGGCGAGCTGCCGGGTCTCGCGTCCACTGAAGACGGTGTGGCAGGTGTCGGCCGTGATGCCCTGCGCGCCGTGAATGGTGCGGGCGTATCCGAGGGTGACCTTCTCGCTGACGTAGTCGGCGGGCAGGGTCACCACACGACCGTCTCCGATGCGGCGGACTTTCAGGCTGCCGTCGGCGTTCGTTTCCTCGACGGTCCACCGGTTGCCGTTGCGGACGAAGTCGGTGGCCCCGATGACGAGTCGTCGATTGTTGCGACGGGTGGTGATGACGTCACCGACCGAGGCGTGCAGTCCGTCGGCCAAGGTGACCTCGCGGCCGATGATGGTCTTGCCCGTCGCAGCGAGGCGGTCGATACGGGCGCGTTCGTTGAGGGTGCGGACCGTGTCCCGGGTGGGGGCGAGCATGACCGCGTCGAGGCCGTTTTCGATGTCGCGTTGCCATGCCGAGTAGGCCTGGTCTTCGGCGGCAACGAGATCTCCGACGTGGACTCGGTTGTTGTCGATGTAGAAGCCGATGGCTTCGGCGTTTCCGGCTCGCAGGTCCAGGGAGGCGAGGCCTTCGGCGTTGTCCTTGAATCGGACGACGTCGGTGAGGGTGATCGCCCCGGTGGTGGTAGCGATGTCGCGGAGCACTCCGCCGGCGGCGACGGAGGCGAGCTGTTGATCGTCTCCGACCAGACGGACGCTGCCACCGCGGTCGAGGACGAACTGCACGGCCAGGTCGAGGTCGGCGGTCGAGGCCATGCCGGCTTCGTCGATGACGACGAGGGAACGGTGGTCGATGCTGTCGAACCAGTCCGGGACTGTCACGACCTCGCCGGGTGCGGCGTCGTCGAGCTCGCAGAGTGTGTCGACGAGTTTGCCGAGGGTGTCGGTGGTTGCGTCGAGGTCTTGTTCGAGGGCGGAGGCTGCGGCGGCGGTCGGTGCCAGACCGAGGACGTGGCCCCCTTCTGCTTCCCAGCTGCTCCGCAGTACGGCCATGGCGGTGGTCTTGCCGGTGCCGGCGGGTGCGAGGGCGAGCTGGAGGCGTTGCCCGGAGGTGGCGAGCTCCCGGACCATCTGTGCTTGGGAGGTGTTGAGATCGAATTTGTTGGCGGCGTGTTCGAGCAACGCGAGGTCGACGGTGAGCGGGTCGACGCTGCGTCCCCCGCCCAGTTGCGCGGCCTGCACGAGGCGGTCTTCGGCGGCGAGGATGGACTCGCAGGTGTAGAGGCGCGTGCCTTCGGTGGTGTAGACGCTGGCCCCGTTGCTGCGGCGCAATACCCCGGGCTCGTCCAGGTCGTCGTCCGGTCCCAACGCGACCGATCGCTGCGGGTCCAGAGCAGCATCGGTGATGGCGGTGATGGCGTATTCCATCTGCTCGCTCGGGACCGAGTGCGCGCGCACGATGCGGGCCGCTTCGGCGCGCACATGCCACTCCTGCCAGCGGGCGCGGCTCTGCCCGACCACCGACAGGGCGTGGTCGGCGCTTTCGGCGATCCACTGTGCGTCCACGGTGACGGGTTCGCGTACGGGCCCGTGGTCGTGGGTGGTGCGTCGGATCATTTCCGAGAGAGCGCGTTCGTTTCCGAGGACTTCGATTGCTTCGGCGCGCCAGGCAGTGCGTTGTTCTGCCAGCGAGCGTGGTTCGTGTTTGGCTTCGCGGGTTTCGAGGTTGGCGCGTTGGTTGAGTTTGCGGGCTTCGGCGGGTGTGGGTTCGCGGCCGAGTTCGCGTTGGAACTCGGCGGCGAGTTCTCCGCGGCGCAGGTCGATCATCCCGGCGCGGGAGGACCAGCGGGCGGCCAGATCGGCGTCGACGCCTACGATTTCGCGGATCGGGCGTTTGCCGGGGTCAGTGCCGGCGCGCTCGGCGAAGTCGACGCCGAGACGGTCTCGGAGGTATCCCTCGAGGCGGGTGTTGTAGGTCTCGGAGATCGCGACCATCGCTTTGTGCAGTGGCCGGCCGTCGATGGCGAGCCACTTGTTCTGCCCTTTGACTTTCACCTTGTTCGAGATCGCGACGTGGGTGTGCAGGTCGGGCTCGCCCGCGCGGGAGTCGCGGTGGGTGAAGGCGGCGGCGAGCATTCCTTCGGTGTCGACCTGCTGCACACCATCGGTGCCGAGCCGAGTGAGCAGGGCGTTGTTCTCGAACCAGTCGAGCGCGTCTTTGACCGCGTCATGGTGGGCGGCTTCGATCGCTTCGGACATCTCTCGCGGGGCCAGCGCCCACAGGGCACTGACCGACTTCACCGGGCTGAAGGTGACGTCGTATCCGGCGACGGCGGTGGTCTTGGCGCGAGAGTTCTTGGCCACCCAGCCGCTGAGTTCGCGGTCGTCGAGCGGTGCGCGGCCGAGTTCGGTCTCGAACATCTCGCGGGCGATTCGGGTGCGGATCTGCGCGCGGACGTCGTCGTCGACCGGCGCGTGGGAGGGCAGACCGAGGGCGGCGTTGTGTTCGGTGAACGCTTCGCCGACCGCCTTGCGGAACTCGGTGACGCCGGAGTGAATCCGAAAGGGGTTGCCCAGCTTGCTCTCTCGCAGTGCGAGCGCGGCGGCGTCTTTCTTGCTGGCACCGTCGGCGACGAGGGCGGTGGCGTGCCTGCCTTCGATGGCGGTGGCGTCGGGGTGTTTGCCTTCGCCGAACAGCGCGAGCATGTGCGCTTCGGTGACCTCGTCGCCTGCGCCGATGGTGCGCAGCGTGGGTAGCCCCGATCCCATCCAGAGGCCGGGCGACTCGCCTTTCGAGGAGTAGTAGTCCGCGAGAGTGTCGCGTCCACGTGCGGTGGCGTCGTGCGCAGCGACCTGCCGGATCAGGTACATGTACCCGTCCCCGGCCGTCAGCTTGTGCATCGTCGCGGTCACGAAACAGATCATAGCTGCTGTTATCTTTTCGTTATCCTTAATGCAAGAGGTCTGTAGGGCTTGATCTTGGGTTCGTGAGGTGAAATGGTGTGGCAGCGAGAACTGGGCTGTAGGAGAGGGCCTGTGGGTCGTGACGAGTGCTGACTGGCGTGTCTGTGTGGAGGTGGGTACTGCGGTGAGTAGGTCGGGTGATCGGATCTCCACGCGGACTCAGCTCCGCGCGGCGGCGGCGGCGAAGGTGGCCGGCGCGGCCAGCTCGGCCCGTCCGGCGGTGGCATCGTTTCTGGCTGCGCAAGCTCAGGTGGTCGCAGCGGAGCGGGCGATGGTGGCGGCGTTGATCGAGTTGCAGGCCCATGTCGGCGGTCTCGATGTGGCGGCGGAGATGGTGGGCCTGGACGCGGGAGCGGCCCGCGCTCTGGTCTCGCGTGTGGCTGCCGATGGCGCTGAACGCGAGGGTGGGTGATGGCCGTGCGTCGACCGGTGCCGCAGTCGACGACGAGCGCCGAGCAGCGCGAGATGTGGGTGGCTCGTGTTGGGGAAATCGCGGCTCTACTCGGTCAGTCCCCTCCCCCGTCCGTCGAGTTCCTCCCCGGTCCGTTGGGTATGGGTGCTCGCTACCACCACGGCACCGACACGTTGGGTGTCACGGACGGATGGATCAGTGCACAGCCGGATCCGCAGTCGTTGCCGTCGTCGGCATTACTGGCCCACGAATTGGGGCACCGTGAGGACTTGACCAAGCTTCGTCGCGCCCGCCGGCTCTACTACGTGGCGTACGTCGTTCTGGTGGTGATCCTGCTCGGTGGCTGCGCCGCAGCGTTCGTGTCGTCGACGCGGGATGCGAACGGCGGGTTGGCCGGGTCGGTGTGGTTCCCCTTGTTCATTCCGTCGATGGGTGTTGCCATAGTGGTCTCGCTCATGGTGATGAGTTGGCCGCGTGAGTACTACGCCGACGGTGTCGCGGCGCGTCTGTTCGGCAGTGACGGTGTTGCGGCGTGCTTGGCGGTGTACGCCGCGAACGGTCCTCGTTCGACCGTCTGGCCGTCGCACACGCACCCCTCACACCGGATGCGGATCGCGCGCCAACGTCGCCGCGAAGCCCAGAGACGTTAGGTTGCTCGGGACGAGAAGCTGTCTACGTGTGTGTCCATCAGGTCTGATCGGACCGGGTGACCGCCGCTCGGTAGCTGTCACCGAGATTTTCGGCCTGGACCGGGATGCTGAGTGGCACTCCGCTGTAGGACTCGCCGTAGGTTTGCGCGGTCACTGTCCACTCGGCAGTCAGAGAGGACGCGGTGTGATCGATCGCGCGCAGGATCAGCAGTTCGTTATCGCTGGTCCATGTCTGATCAGGACGGAGGTGTGGCAGGTCGATTGTGATGACGATCGTCTCGGCATCTGTGTTGTCCCACTCAAGGGGCGCGTCCGCCAGTTGCAAGCCTTTGCGGTAGTCCGTCACCGGAGGAGGCAGATACGTGTCGAACAATGGCTGTCCGGGCGGCGAGACGGGGGGAATGAACTCGTCGAACCCGAAGGTGTCGCGCTCCTCCCAGTCGAGACCTTGCGCGCCTTTGATTGTGATGATGACCTGAACGTCGTTGAGAAAGACCTGTTCGATGTTTCGGAGCCGCAGTCGCAATCCCGGCCACGTAATTGCGGCCAGGTACTGCTCGCTGTCAACCCAGCCTTCTCGCACTTCCTCAGACCACTGGGCAAGACGTGCGTCGAGGTCCGCTCTCGTTCGCGGCTGTGGGTCGTACCCGATTCCCAACAGACTCGAGATGTGCGGCGGGACACCGAACGGTGACGCCTCTCGTGATGCTGCCTCGGCCTCGGCGAATTGCTTCCGCTCATCGTCACTGATCGCGGAGGTGAGGTGCTCTCTCGCAGCCTCGCCGTTGGAAAAGTAGCGGGCAGCGCCGTCGATGAACAGTGATACGTCGATGGGAGGTGGGCCGGCTTCGATGTCGAGATACTGCTTGCGGATCTGCGCCATTTTGGGTCGATCGATGACACCCGTGGTTCGCTCGAGGTGGTAGAGCTCGATCTCGGTTCCGTCTCCGAGATCTACCAGGTTCGCTCGTTCACCCAAGGTCAGCTCCTGATTGGTTACGAAGACGAAGCCATGCGGTGAGTGCGTCTTTGCGCCAGTCAGATCGTCGGTGAACTTGTTCTTGATCGTGGTGAACGTCTGCTGGCCCCTGGGGAAGTACACACCCATGACCCAGCTCTTTCCGTCCTTGGTGGCGACGGCGTCTTTGCCGCCGTCCTTGCCGCCGAGGGGGTGTGAGGGGTCGATGTTCTCGTATCCCTCCGCATCGAGGACGTGCGCCGCGAGGCGCTCTGATGGAGTCTGGCCTTGCGTCCACTCTCGGAGGCGGAACCACGTCTCATCCGTGCGCGTCATCTAAAGGGGCCTTCCGATCTCGAACAACGGTGCAACCGCGAGAGTAGCTACCCTCCGTCGCTCACCCCGGCATACCAGTGCAGCGTTCCGTTGTCCTCGATCGCGGAGGGAAGGCCGACCTTCGATCCGTGTGTGTGCGGCTATGACCGGGTAGACTGACACCCGCTGAGGATGCCGTTGCGGGTCGATCCTTCAAGCGCCAATTCGTGTACCCACCGAACTCGTCGCGCTGATGTTGCCGACGGTTCGGGCGACTTGAAAGGCCCGCAACTCATGAGTGCCACCCCCATCAACACAGACGCCATCTACGCCGCAGCTGAGGCTGCCGTTCGTGGACGTGTCGCCTTGGCCGAAGCCATCGTCACCGCCCAGCAAGCAGTCGGCACCGCCGAGGAGAACGCCGCCAAGCAACGAGCCGAAGCCGACGCCGCGATCAAAGCCGCCGAAGCCACCAAACGCGCAGCAACGAAATCGGTCGAGGCCAGCAAGAAGGCCGTTCACGCCGCCATGAAAGAAGCGCTGACGGGCGGGTGGACTGCAGCCGAACTCCGCGACATCGGCCTCACCGTGCCGACGTCGGTCATCGCAGCTGCCTCCGGAGGTAAGTCGTCGGAGTCACGCAAACGCGGTACGGGCTCCACGACGAAGCGCCCGCGGATCAGCCTGAACGCGAGCGAAGATGCGTCTTCGACCAACACCGGTGAGCGAAGCTCCACCGGGCCGGCGGCGACGGCCGTTCCGCCGGAACATCAGACGCAGAACGAACACGTCCACGCTGACAACGCTCCCGACGTACAGTCACTGGCGCACACCGGATAGCGCGGGAGACGGGTCGATGAGATCCTCGACAGCGGGCCGTGTTCGCGGCGAGAAGTCGTTGGCGCACAGCGGCCGTCGTGTTCACGACAGGCCGACCGGCCGGGAACCGTTAGGTGGGTGGGGAGTCGGTGCCGAAACCGTTAGCAGTAGGCGATGCCGACGAGCGAGCTCGGTTTCGCAGCTACGTGGTGCACGGGCCGCATCGGTCCTCGTGTGCGATCTGGATCGGGGCCATTGCCGACGACGGGTACGGCAGATTCTGGGTCTCCCGCGGTGGACAACCGCGGGTGGTTCGCCCGCATCGCTACGCATTGGCGATCGCGCTCGGTGGGGCGATCGACGAGTCGGTGAACGCATTGCACATGTGCGACAACCCGATCTGTGTACGAGTGACGCTGGACGAGGCGCAGCAACAGCCTCTTCACGTGGTCGACGGGAACCAGTCGCAGAATCTGCGCGACATGGCCGCGAAAGGTCGCGGCGGTGGACGTCGCCAACCGGGGCTTTGGTACGGGCCGGATCGAGCCGCACGTGCTGCGCGCTCGCGCCGGTTGCGTGCGGCGGTACGCCAGGGTTGGGACGACGCAGCGGTGCAGGCAGCTCTATTGGAGAGCGGTACTCCCACGCTGTTCTGACACTGTGGCCGGGCGAGAAGTCACAGCGGGCTGCTGAACGCACTGGCCACGACGGCAACTGCCATCGCGAACAGGATGCCGGCCACCACGGCCACGATTCGGAAGCCCATTCCGAACACCATGCCCGTTGCGCGTACCGGCGCGAATCGCCAGCCGCCGTCGTCGGTGACGCCGGCGCGCAAAACCGCAACGACGATGACGATGCCGGCCACTATCGCGATCACCACGATCATCACCTCGCTTCTCGTTCTGGGGGGTCACCCCGTGTGGCGGCCAGTAGACACCAGGCCACCGACAAGTTCCGCCGCGCTCGGTTGCAGCCGGCGTGTCGACGCCGGCTGAACCAACACACTTCCGCACTTCTCCGCGCGTGCCGTCTCCGGGAGAACACGCGCGCACGACGAAAAAGGATCACTCCTCATGACTTCTGCACGAAATCGTCCTACCCACTCCGAATTGATCACCGTCGAGGTCGCGACCCTCGATCAACACAACGATCCCGGCCATGTGTTCGCGCGCGCCGAGTTTCAGTCGCGGACAGCGGCGTCGTCCTTCGCGGTCAGTCAGGCCGCGATGCTGTCCGCCGGCCGGGAGGTCGACCGTATCGCCGCCGCGGTCAATGTTCGGTCGAGCGACGGCGCACACACCGAGCTCCCGTTCACCGGGACTCCCAACGAATTGGCGGTGGTGCTCAGTAGCGAACCCGGGTACGCAGCGGGTGTGCGCAAGGCGCAAGTGCCGGCCCCGCCCGCAGTGGCCGAAGTGATCGCTCGATTCGCCGACTCCGCACCCTCGCGGATCGACGCTCCCCCTACCGCGCCGGACGTGAGCGAGGTCCGAGTGCAGTCGACCCGTCCGGGGCCGATTCCCGATTCGCGCACGGTGGTCGGGGTGTATTCGACAGCGGATGCGAAGCGCATTGCTTCCGCGATCGCCGAGCGGGTCGGCGGTTCGGTCACCGCGGATCCCGAGAGCCAGAAACTGACCGTGAGCCATGCGGCACCGATCACGGTGCACGAGCGTGAGGCGGTCGAGCGGCGTCATCGCATCGCCTCTCTTCGGGCGAACATCGCCACTCTCGATACCGTGCGTGATCGCGACCATGTCGCCGCGCTCAGTGGCGAGCTGGGCGATCTGCAGAAGCGAACGCAGTCGTTCGAGCCACGCGCGGACATCGCGCCGATAGACGACCCCGCGGCGCAGGGTCAGTCAAACGTGTCAGTTGCCGGCCAGCCCTCGACGCCGTCGATGGCGACGCCCTCCTTGCGGGCTGTGCTCAATCGCCGACCGAGTCACCCACGTGAAGCGACGCCACCGGTGCAATCCCCGCAGCCGCGCGTTGCACACGATCTCGGACGCTGACCGATGATGGACCTGTTGACGACAGCCCTACGCTGGGTGTTCTTACTACTGGTTGTGGTCGCGTTTCTCGCGTGGGCTGCTGGATTGCTACGCAAGGTGTTCGTGGCCGAGGCCTATTGGGAGGACCGCACCAACAGACGCCTGGCGACGATCGCATGTGGGTGCCTCGTCGGTGCCATCGTCACCTCCCTGCCCCTCACCCCCGGACTACCCCTCTGACCTGTCTCACCTCACCGAAGGACACACACCATGAGTTCACCCGAATCCTCCACCACCGCGCTGTCGGAGATCGACAGTCTGGAGCTGGCGATCCTCACTGAACTGTGTTCCCCCGAAGCGGTGGACGCGTTCGAGATGATGCACGCCAACGTCCGCCCGACCAACGCGGCGCGGTTCGCCGACTTGCTCTCGATCATTAACGGACTGTCAGATCCGAACTTCGCGGTCGACGCCCCGCTGAACCTTCTCGGGTTGGTTCCGGCAACAGTCATTCGTGTGAATGAGCTGGACGAGGGTCCGGACCCCCGACCAGATGGGACGGGTTGGGCCCCGCCCGGTGTGGGCGGAGCCGTCCGGCCTAGAGCTTGAGAGGTTCGATAGCTTCGTCGGTGCGGTGCTTGCCGAGTAGGCATTCCCAGGTGCGGGTGTCGAGCTGCTCGGCTGTGACCCACTGCCCGCACATCGTGGCGTGGTGCACGTCCGCGTGCAGTCCGCCCAGGTTGTGGGTGGCGCTCGTTGCGCCGCGATTCAGGGCAGCGGAGGCGATGGCGGAGAGCCGATCTGGAAGCATGGCGAGATCCTTTCGAGGTTCGGATGAGACGTAGCGATCGGACATGACGAGGGTGGACTGTCAAACCACGTCTTGGGAGCCTGCGACCGTGGTTTTACTGGACGGGGGTCCCCGGCGTGTCAGACTCGGCGTCCTCGTACGACCCCCTTTGGTGACCCATATGGGGCAACGCCGGAGGCTGCGAGGTAGCGCAGTGGGACGCCCACTCCCCGGCATGACCGCACCTGACCCGGCCTTTCAGTTGTGGCGGCGGTCTTCCTCGAGGCCACGGAGACGATCGAGTTCGGCGCGCTGCAACGAGATCTCTTCGCGCAGATCGGCGGCGATCGTCTTCTGTTCGTCGATGCGTTCGGTGTAGTCGCGGCGCAGCTCGGCTTCACGTTTGGTGGCGTCGGTGCGCTGCTGGGTGAGTGTTGCTGCGCTGGTGCGGTTGTCATCCTGGCGTGCGGTGCGTTCGGCGGCGAGATCGGCACGCAACCTTTTCGCTTCGGCGCGCAGCTCGACCAGCTCGTCCTCGCGGCGGCGATCCTTCTCGTCGTAGCGGTCGATCGATTCGCGGTGACTGGTGTTGAGCGAGGCCACAATGGTGTCGTGAGTGTCCTGCAGGGCACTGATTTCGGCGCGTTGGCGTGCGTCGAGCTCGTCGAGTTCGGCGCGGTGCGCGGCCTTCTGCTCCTCGACCTGGATGCGGGCCTGCTCGGCGGCGTTTTCTGCTGCATCGGTCTGCTCCCATGCGTCGGCGGCGTCGGCGCGGAGCTCGTCGTTTTCGGCGTCGAGGGCGTCGGCGCGGACGGTCGCGGCGTGCGCGGCTGCTTCGGCGGCGGCAGCACGTTCTTCGGCGGCGGAGACGGTGCGGGCGGTTTCGGCGCGCATCAGCTCGAGACGCTGATCGAGAGCTTTGGGGTCCGAGACGGTGCCGATCGCAGTCTGGACTCGTTGGACAAGGTCATCGAGCTGCCCGAACTGTGCGTGCAGTGCCGGCAGAACGGCAGCGAGGGACGCAACGGCGAGTTCCGGGGTCGCGGTGTCGGCCTCGTCGACGCCGACGGACTCAGCCGCGGTGCCTGCTTTCTGCGCGGCTTTGGCGCGGTGCGCGCGCACCCGATCGGCGGGGGTGGCGTGGATGCGGGGTCGGCCTGGCTTGCGGGGCGGCTCAGCTGCGGTCATGACTGAACTCTACCATTTCGTTTCATATCGTTACGTTTCATTTCATTACGTTGCGGTAACGAAATTGGAAACAAAAAGAGGTCCTGGTGCTCAGTGGGTGCACCGGAAAGACCCGCCCGGGATGTCTACTCCCGGCTGCCCTGCGCACCATCGGCAGGTGGTGTCGTGCTCGATGCGTCCGAGCACTCCTCGGCTTCCTCGATGAGGATGGGCAGCTCTGCTGCGCTGGCGAGCGCGAGCGCTTCGGTGGCCCAGCGGGCCGCGCGCGGATCTTCGGCGGGGAGCTGAGCGGCTGTGCCGATGAGATCGGTGATGATCTGGTGATCGTTGAGCAGTTCGTTGTTGTTCATGACTGGACACCTTCCAAAGGTTCGGATGAGACGTCCTGGACTGACAGGCTGAGTGCTTCTATCAACTTCGCAACACGTAACTGCAGAAACGTTCGCGGGAAAGGCGTGTTGGCGCGCGTATGCAAGGTCGCACGCATCGGCCCCCGGTCAGACGCCAACGTGGGATAGTAGGTGCCATGCCTGTTTCTGAGCTCATTCGTCTCGGTACTGCACGGCCGATAATCCGTTGGGGTGCTCCAGTTCTGCACACTCCAGCCCGTCCGATAACCGATTTCGGCTCGGGGCTTCAGGGATTACTAGCCGATATGTTCGCGACCAACGCTGCTGCTGATGGTGCCGGTCTTGCAGCCCAGCAGATCGGGGTCGATCTGGCGGTATTCATATACGACTGCAATGACGAAACGGGGCGACGGCAGACGGGTGTTGTCTGCAACCCAATCGTCGAACTACCGGAGGGAAATAGTCGGCGGCTCATCGAGTTCGGGGAAGGATGTCTATCACTGCCCGGTGCGTATAGCGATCTCGCCAGGCCCGAATTCTCCACCTGCCGCGGCCAGGACCAGTACGGTGATCCGCTTCAGCTGATCGCCGGTGGCACTCTCGGACGCTGCTTTCAGCATGAGACCGACCACATCAACGGCACAGTATTCGGCGACAGACTTTCGACACGTAGACGCAAGCAGCTCTATCGCGACCACGAGGCGGTTTCCACTCACTACGCAGTGAACTGGCCAGCAACATAACCTGCTGCACCGCAATTATACCGCCCTGAATTTGGGAAGCTGATTTCTCGGTCAACTGCGCCGCATCCAATCCGACTGCACTGGCGCTAGCGGAGCGCCCGCGACGTCGCGCCCGCGCGCCGGACCTCACCCAACTGTCGAAAACTTTCGGCGGTGACGCTTCGCTGTTCCGAAACCGAGGGCTATCGGCTGCTGGTCGTTGTCACCGCGGACACGTAGAACTTGCCCTCGATGTGAAGGATCGAGTGGGAGATCGAGACGACTTCTTGCCCTGATCTTTCGCAGTTGATCGTCGCGAAGGTTGCGGTGTGGTTGGACAGAACTGCGTGCAACTCGGAGAGGGTCTCGAACGGCCCCAGTTCGAGTGTGTACACGTCGTAGCTTGCGATATCCGCCATGGAGGCGACAGTAGCGGCCGTCAGGCTGCGACCATGTCCTGTGCTCGCTGCGGCGCCACTCGATAGTGCGTCTCGTTCGTGAGCATGGCGTAGAGGACGCTGCTGCGACGTCGAGCCAGGCATATCAATGCGGATCGGTGGTTCTTGCCTTCGGCGCGTTTTCGGTCGTAGTAGGCACGGGAGACAGGGTCCTTGAGAGCTGCGAAAGCTGAAAGATACATGGCACGTTTGAGTCTGGCGTTGCCACTGTGTTGTCGATGCTCACCTTTGATCGACGTTCCGGAGCGATGTGTCCGCGGCGCGACCCCGGCGTAGACGGCGAGTGCGCCTGCGTCACGGAATCGGCCGATGTCGGTAATCTCGACGAGCATCGTCACCCCGGTCCGCACCCCCACCCCAGGCAGCGAGGTCAGGATCGGACCCGCCGGGTGTTCGGTCAGGGCGTGTTCGAACCGCGCGGCCAGGTCGCGGCGGGCGACCCGGACGTCGAGCAGCTGACCGGCAAGGTGCTTGATGACCAGATCTGCCTGAGTTGCGCCAGGAACACTTACGGTCTGCTCGGCCAGCGATGCGACGATGCTGTCGACGATCTTCTTCCACAGGCGCGGCGCGAGACCTTCAGCGCACGAGTCCAATTGGCGCCGTGATGCTGCCGCGAACCCCACCGGTCCACCGAACTTCGCGAGCAGACCAGGACCGATCGGGCGGTGCATCTGTGCGCCGATCGCGCGTTCGAGCGCGGGATGGACCGACAACAGGACCGAGCGCAGGCGGTTGATCAGCCGATTCTCGTCGACGGCCAGATCAGCGTCGAATCCGGACAACAGACGCAGACCCTCGACGAGGTCGCTGGACTCTCCGATCGGCAGCAGTGTGTCCGGGAGCGTGCGGGCCGCGTCGGCGATGATGAAGGCATCTTTGGCGTCGGTCTTTCCGTTGCCTGGGTACAAATCCGCGATACGCCTCATCCGCAGTCCGGGCAGGTAAGCGCCCTCGACACCGCAGTCCCGCGCGACCGCTACCGGCAGTGCGCCGATGTTGCGTGGTTGATCGACAACCACCAGCACCTTCCCGTGCCGGCTGAGGTCGGTGAACAGCCTGCGAAGCTCCGCCTCGTCCTGATACACCTCGAGTCCGACGAGACGCTCACCGTCTCGGTTCAAAGCGACGGCGTAGTGACTGGTCTTACCGACGTCGATGCCGCAGAACACCTGGTAGTTAGTGTTGTCCACAGTCTCCCCCAGTTCTTCCGGTTTGTGGTGGTCGTGGCACCGTTCCCGTCACCCACGTTATGCAGACCCGTCGTTGTAGCCATGCCTCTATCAGCGGTGAATCGGTGCCTACCGATCCGGCGGCGTCACTCACCGAGACCTACACAGTGGCCAGTGGACTAGTCAGCCATACCGGATCGGTCGACCAGCCCCCGGCGATCAGGGGCTGGGAAGAAGATAACGGGTGGTCTTTCAACCCCGAAGAGGAGCTTGCGACCGTGGGTTGATTGGACGGCCCCCCGGCATGTAAGGCTTGGGCGACTCGTACGACCAAAATGGTGACCACAAGTGGCGGCCCCGGCGGGGACGTGCGGACGCGTTCACGCGGGCCGAATACTGTTGCACTGCAACGGCTACGGCTACCGCGACCCCTTATGGATGCCAAAGCTATATTGCCTTCTCGGTGCCTATGAGACCGACTGCCGGAAATCGAATACGCCTCGATAGCGGCTCGACTTACCGTGTCGATGAAGAATGCGGATATCGACGCTGGTTACCCTTGTACAGGCGAATGCGGTTGCGCATAGCGAATGTGTCGATGAAAGGTTCCTGCGGCTGTGGCCAAACGAGTGACAACCCAATTGGTGGACGATATCGACGGGTCGGTCATAGACGACGAGTCCGGCGAGACGATCGAGTTCGCGATCAACGGCGTCGAGTACTCGATCGACCTGAAAGCGAAGAACGCGAACGAGTTTCACAAGAAGCTCGACTACTACGTCGGGCATGCGACGCGGGTCGGTGGCCGTAAGCGTAAGCCCTCCCCCGCTGCCGCGTCGACCGCGACAGCGGCCGGCGGATCGGTCAAGCGTGATCCGGAGCAGACGCGGGCGATCCGACAGTGGGCGTTCGACCAGGGTTACGAGATCAGCGAGCGTGGCCGGATTCCGGCCGATATCGAAGAGGCGTACAACGCCGCACACTGACGGGCGGTGAGCCGCCCGCCTCGACCTGAGCGGGCCGGTGGTGGTGCGCCGTGCGGGGGAGCTCGAGTGCTTCTATCTTCTTCACAACTCAGGAGGAGTCGTCGCGACCACCGCCGTCACTCATCAGATCAGCGCGAGCCACTAACACTCCATCTTGGTGGCATCGCCTTGAGAAGTCCGTTGATGTGCTCGACGAGGTCCGCCCATTCGGGGTTGAGGCGACGTGCCTGTTCCAATGTGACGTCGCCGCAACCCCACCGGGTGAGCTGCAGGTTGTATCGGGTCCAGATCGGGTCCATACCCAGGCAGATCGTGACCATCATCGCTCTGGTGAGCTGCGCGGGACTGTCGGGAGGTTGCCTCAAGTGTTCAAGCTCTGAGATGTTGCGCGCCGAGCAGGGAAACACGGTTGATATCTGCTCGGCGAGTCGTCGTTGAGAGAGCAACGGACTGCCGTCTTTGCGTCGACGATGAATCCGGCGTCGCGTCATCTCCAGATAAAAGCCCCAGGGGGTTTCCGGAACGTACGAACTGGGTGGTCTGGGGGTACCAGCGGTTGGGGTCGATGCGCGGGCGTCTTCCATGAACTGTCGAAGGTCAGCAAGGTAGGCCACTTCGTCGGCGACGATTCTCGGTTGTGCATCGAGTTCGCGGCGAAGCTCGTCAACGGAGGCAACGGGTGCCTCGAAATGGTCGAACGCCGCCCTCAGTCTTCCTTGGTCTCCTAGCACGACGTGCCCGGTGATCGCAGCCAAAGTGGCGGTGAAGAAGGCCCCGTGGGAGAGATGTTTGGTGTGCGACACGGCGAGCAACTTGCCACCGCGGTAACGCTGCTCGACATCCTCCACGACGTAGTACGGCGCAGCACAGTGAGCGACCTCGTGCAACAGCACACGGGTCGTCAGCATGGCGGGGTGCAACGAGATAGTCCACCGTGTGGTCTGCGGATGCCCCCACGGACTAGCGAAGGATTCCCTGAGATTGAGATGTTGGTCCTCAGATCCGCCCCCGACTAATTCGATGGGCGGGGTGTTCGAAAAGTGGGACTGCCACCACGAGCTGGATGTCAGGCTGTCGACGAGGGCTTGGCAAGCGTCGATGTCGTCGAGGACCTCGTCTGAACCGACGGCTTGTTCTGCAGAATAGACTCGCCAATCGGACAACCCCTCGTCAAATGGCATTCGATGATCGTAGCGATCACTCTGGGCGCGACACTCGTTGTGCGCGCCCAGCCAGTTCGGCGATACGTGTCGGTGTCTACCTCTACGGTGTCGCGTGTGAGCGAGAGCGACGACATGGGGATAACTCCGGTGCCCGATCGTGTGCTTCACGAGCTCGCCGACGTTCTGGTGGACAGAGTCGATCAACTGCTCGACCGGCTGACCGATCGAGGAATGGCGGCACCGGTGGCCGGATCGCCTACGTGGGAGTCGACGTGGAAGCAGCGGGACACTGCGGTGGGGCATGCCCGCGACCAAGAAAGATCTCGCGTGCGGATCGAATTGACGCGCCTTGCGGTCGCAAAACTCAGCCCGAAGCACGCTGCCGACCTCCACGTCCCAGCTCGACAACGGCAGGTAGTCAGGCCCCGCGCTGCGAACACAGGTCGCAATCGTGTCGACGATGCACAGCTGGCCTTCTTCTGAAGATTGCTCTTGTCCAGCGAGCGCATCTCAGGCCCGGTCGTCAAGTAGCGCGGCATCCCGTGGACCTCACTGGACTACAGCAACTTTCGAGCTCGTAACTAGACTTGCGCAATGGAGACTGCCGAAGTTGCTCTCATAGTCTCGGGCGCGAGTGCTTTCATCACGCTTGGCGGACTGTTCTGGCAGCTCATGCTGTATCGCTTATCAGGCGCGCGGTTGCAGGTTCGACTCATGCCCGGCTACCTGGACAGACATCACACTATCTGCAGAGGAGCCGGGCGGAGTGGCCTCACAGCCAACTTCGAGATGTTCGACGGCCCCGAGGTGTCCAAGATAGGTGTCGAGCTGGCCCTGATCAAGGTCACCAACGTTGGCCGAATTTCCGTGTCAGTCGAGAATATCTCGCTTGATTTCGGGCGCTCCTCATCCTGGCCGTGGAAGAGGGGCCGAAGGAACACCGAGGGACTCGTGGTCCAAGCATACGAGGGCCACGATTCCACGTCGGCTCGACTAGATCCAGGTAGCACCGTTACCGTCATTTTCCCGTTCTGGTCACTCGTCAAGGGGTCCAAGCATCTGACCAGTAAGAGGAACTTCACTGTGCGCGGAAGCGCTACAGCAGCAGGCCGCAGAGCGGAGCTGTCGTCGCGCCGGCTGTCATGGAAGTTGACGCCGCAGTCAGCGTCGCTGTTTGCGGATTCAGGGGAACCTGACGCGGAATTGCGGGCGTATCGGATGTTATGGCACCAGACACGAGATAATGAGGGACGCACGAAATTCGGTTCTCACTGGCACGAGATCAAGACTGCGCTGGACAACGGCGTGAGCGATGACGAGCTGGTGGAGATTTTCGATAATGCTCACCCGGAGGGGGGCGTTTACATCAGCCTCCCTTACGACGTGAGGGCTGCGTACAAGGATGCGGACTTGCGAGAACAGCTTCTACCGCTGGTCTACTAGAACAAAGGGGCAATGCCGATGCCACCGGGGCGGCCGTCATGGGCGCGTTCGAGGGGGAGCGCGACGGGGCTCCTAATCTCTTCGCAACCCCGTGCGCCGGTCTTGCCACGAATTTGACATGAGACCGTCGGCGGCGGTTGTGGGATTCCCGTGCGAGGAGCAGTTAACCTCCTTGGCATGGAACCGTCGACCGCCATCTCATCTGCGGTGTCCGCACGAACTCTCGGTGCACGAGGTTCGCGGTCATTGGTCGGCTCGTCCGACCCCGCCGCAGAGCTGACACCAACAGCTGCCGCAGTGCTGGCGGCCATTCCGGCATGGTGGTCGGCCAGAGCGACGATGGCGGGTCTGAGCGGTGACTGGCTTGATGTTCACTGGGCACTTGACACAGAACCGCCTTTGATCCTGTCCGACGCCCCGCCGCTGGAGCTGGAGTGGGGTCCGCTCACCCCTGAGGCTGTGGGTGCTGCGTACGTCGACTCGCTCGCACCGGAGACCCGGGCGCGTCACGGACGGCATTACACCCCGCATGAACTGGCCGACCAGTTGTGGTCGATGGCGCGTTCCGCGGTTGGCTTCAAGGCACCGCTTCAGCCTCTCCCGGGGCTGGTGCTCGACCCCGCGTGCGGTGCTGGAGCTCTGTTGCTGCCAGCGCTTCGTGAGCATCTTTCAGCGAGCATTGACGGCGGCACCGACGGCCAGGCCGTCTTGAGTGGCCTGTCCAGCGTCATCGAGGGGGTCGACACTGACCCTGCCGCGGTGTGGGTGGCCAACGTGGTGATGGCAGCGGAGATGCTTCCGCTACAGGCACGGATCCCTGAGGAACACCGACGTCCGTTCCCGCTTCTCGCGAAGACGGACGACGGTCTGAGGGAGCGCACCGACAAAGCGCGAATTGTCGTCATGAACCCTCCGTACGGCCGAGTCCGCTTGAGTGCGGAAGATCGCGTGCGCTTTGCTGATTCGCTCTACGGCCACGCCAACCTGTACGGGATCTTCATGGCCGCAGCGGTGCAGTCGATCGACGACAAAGGTGTCGTGGCGGCGCTGGTGCCGACATCGTTCACAGCGGGCAGATACTTCGAGCCGCTCCGACGATTGTTGGCGCAGCGCACACGTCTGCAGGAGATTGCGTTCGTAGCAGACAGATCGGGCGTGTTCACGTCCGTTCTTCAGGAAACCTGTCTGGCAACGTTCACGTCGCGCAAGATTCGTCGTACGACTATTCAGACAATCGGGTCACAGACCACCTATGTTGCGACGGTCGCGACGCCGACCAGCGGTCGGCCCTGGGTACTTCCTCGACGTTCGGACCTCGCGCCCATTGCCGCCGCCGCAGCCGCACTGCCGCTGTCGGTCGCAGCCGCTGGCTGGAAGGTGAGCACAGGCCCTCTGGTGTGGAACCGCAGGAAGGACGATCTTCACGCTCGTCCGGCGAACGATCGTCATGTGGTGTTGTGGGCAGCAGATATCGATGGAGGCGTGCTCCATCGCGATGCTGCTCGCGCCCACATGCGTTATCTCGCAGTCAGATCGCCTGCGGACTCGAAGACAATGCTTACATCTGGCCCTCGCATCCTGGTCCAACGAACCACTGCACCAGAGCAGGTCCGGCGCCTGGTCGCGGCCGAACTGACTCAGGAGCATCTCGACAGCTTCGGCGGCTCGGTGGTCGTGGAGAACCACGTCAACGTCCTCCGACCAGCTACACCTGAGCCACTACTCTCGTCTGCGCTGCTCACGCGACTACTGGCAACCGACACCATGGACAGACTGGTGCGGTGTATCTCGGGATCAGTTGCGTTGTCTGCCTACGAACTCGAATCGGTGGCGTTGCCTGCTGCGGAAGTCCTCGAGCAGTGGGAGTTCTTGTCCGGCGATGCCCTGGAGTCCGCCGTGAAGAGTGTCTACGGATCCGTGGAAGCCACGCCGTGAGACCGATCATCACCGCGTCAGGCGCTACCGAGCGTTTGCTGCTGATCTTCCCCCGGGAAGCATTCGATACAGTGATGTCCAGCCCCCTGGCAGGGGCCGCGGTGTCCGCACTGATCTACGTCGACTCGATCGCGACCGGCAACGACTCCACGACCTTCTGGGCCCGACCCTCGATGGTCACCTGGATGTCCGAAGAGATGCGTATTCGCGACTCCGAAGATGATCGTGTGCAATGGCGCGAGGCAGCCGCGAAGAAGAACAAGGATCTCGTGAAGGTACTCGACGAGTGGGGTGTGTCCACAGCCTCTGGATACGCCGATAACTCACGAGAAACACTGCGAGACGAGACCTTTCGAAAGTGGCGCGAGAACAGCGCGATTCGAGAAAAAGCAGGTGTGCCGAAGAACTCGAGCAAGGGCCGTTGGGCGCTCGAACCGCATTTCGCCGACTTGTTCGACCCCGGTCTTGCCGGAGATCAACTCGTGTCCCAAGTTGTGCAGTGGAGAGAGCGTCACCTTTCCCCGGCCGCCAAACTGAAGGTTCAGTTCGCAGCGCAAGGACGCCAGACTGCGCACGCAGTATCTGTCACACTCCCGAACGGGGCTGGCGTTCGCACATTGGAGTCCGGCAAAGCGTCCCTGATCCTCAAAAGCGTGGTCGAGGAGTGGGCAGCCACGCGACTGACGACACCGTATGTGGTCACGATCAGCGAACCAGGCGACAAGGTGTTCACAGCCGATGCCAAGCTGCTCACCTACCTTCAGATCACGATCAATACGCAGGCGCTCCTACCGGACGCGTTGATTGCTGACGTGGGCGGCGACGATGTCCAGTTCTGGTTTGTCGAAGCCGTCAACACGGACGGTGAAATCAACGAGGCGCGTAAGCAGTCGCTGCTGACGTGGGCGACCAATCAGGGCATCAACCCTGCGCACTGTCACTTCCTGACCGCATTCACCTCCCGAACGGATCCAGCTGCCCGTAAGAGGCTCAAGGACCTTGCCTCGGGAACGTACGCATACTTCGCCGACGAGCCAGGACACGAACTTGCCTGGTATCGGCTAGTCGACGGCACGGATACGTAGGTCGCTTCCTCTTGTTCACGCCGCGATTGCGGTGGGGTTTCCCGAACGGTAGGTCGTACCTCGTTGGAGCATTGCGTAGAGCACGTTGGTGCGACGCCTGGCCAGACAGACCAGTGCCGACCGGTGATCTTTGATTGGGCGCGTTTGTCGGCCACGGTGCGTTGGCGGACGGTCAGGGCGACGCCGACGACGGCGAAGACACCGATGATCAGGTTCACCCATTCTTGAGCGGGCATAGGGGCGTTCCTTCCAGGTGATGGGGTTGCTGCCCCGGTGCCGTTGGGCACCGGGGCGGTTGGGCACAGGCGTGAGGTTCCGCTGACGATGTCGCCTTCGGTCTAGGTGAACCCGTCTCCGAGCGCGAAGCGATAGTCCGCTTGGACCCAAACGGTATCGAAGTGTCCGGCGTCGGTGGGAGTGCCGAGTAGGTCTCGGTTGGCCCCGTTGAGGAAGAACGCGGCTCCGGGCGAGGGCGGGTAGTAGCGGTTGAGGGTGTCGATCAGGGTTTCAACGCTCCTGCACGTCGCGGCCGCGTCGAGCGCTTTGCCGTAGGTGGTCCAGTAGTCGTCGACGTCGATGGTGCTCATGGTGATGGTCTGTGTCGCGGCAGCACGACCGCATGCGTTCACCCGCCGCCGGCTACGGTGATCAACCGCATTCTCCCTTCAGTTAACCAGTTGGACAAACGTTTTCAACACTATCTGCGTCTTGCAGAAGCAAGAAAAACGAACGACGGGAAAACAGTTGAATATGAATGACCTCTCCACTGTCAGCCATTCCAGGGGTGTGCCATCGGATCGTGATTCCTTAGTTCCGGGGAAATCGGTATGGTTGCAAGAGTCTTCCCGGCCGCGCTACACGCCCACTCGGTGGTCACCGAGCCCGCGTTTGCATTCGCTCGCCGGAACCCAAAGTGTGTACCTACCCGGAAGGGCTATGCCATGCCGTCTCCAAACAACTGGCTCCTGATAGATGTGCTGGATCCGCGGCACCCAAGTGTTGTTGCCGTCGGTGCGCGGACCAGAAGCAGAGTTGCACTCAGCTCCTTCATCCGAGCATGGGATCGCGACCTCGTCCTGGCAGCAGTGATGAAAGCGTGCCGCCACGGCACGTCCGTGCACGCCAATTCAGGCTCTCGGGCTGTCGCAGTGGACCCGATTGCCGACGAAGTCACCGGTCTAGTTCACGGAGTATGGCTGCGAGTCACCCACCGGTCTGCGGATCCGATCGATCGACCATCAGCATGGGCCTTCGAATGGAACCTCGACACTGGAGTAGCAAGGCGATGCGCAATAGTCAGCGACACCGAGACATGGGCGGAGCTCGGAGTCGAGCAGAACAGGCCGATCTCCGACGGGCTGGCAAAACTCGACCTCGGTTCCACGACAGCGTCCATCCTCGCGAACCTCGTCTCGGGTAGCCACGGCACGTTGGTGCAGCAGACTGCAGTCGAACAACGGCCGTTTGGCGGCCCCCGGACAATCCAGTTCACCGCGCGCTTCGTGACCGAGCCAACGAACAGCTCAGACCGAACTGGCAATCGACTAGTCCGCGGAATTTCAGTTGATTTGGGGGCCGTTCAGACGTGTGAACATGCCGGACTCCAAGCCTCAAGCCTTGGCGATCGGATCGCACTGTCTCTGACCAGTCCACGCGAATACCGTGCGATCGCAGACCCCGATTCGCTGAGGCTGCTCTACTGGTACGGCGATGCACCAGAAGACATCGCTTGGCGCAACGCACACGTCGTCGGTGCCAAACCCGTGCTCCACCCTGAGGACGCAATTCACGCAGCGGTCACAGCAAAGCTGTTGAAGAGTTCGCCCTTCGGAACGACTAGAAAACTGAACCTGCGATTTCTCACATATCAAGATGGCTACACCCCCATCAGTGTGACCGCCCGTGCCATAGACCTCGACGACAGATCACGCGCCCTTCTATTGACCTTGCACCCGAAAACGGACGAATAAGCCGAATCCGTTGCCAAGGGCAGAAGATCTTGATACGTTCAGGGCACGCTCAACGAGCGCCTGAGGTGAGCACCCTGTCGTAGTCGGGGCACCCTCCACGTCCAAATCGGACGCATCATCTCCTACCGTGTCGTCGCACAGAGGGCAGTGTCATAACTTGGCCTGCCACCAAGCGCAACGCGGTCAGTACATTCATGCGAGGAATCCTATGAGCGACGCATCTCAAACTCTTCTGGGCATACAGAGGCACCACTGCGACAGGTGCGCGAAATAGGGAACTCATCTTCGACTAAGCCGACCACAAGGTCGGAGCAAACGACACAAACCTCGTGAGTGCGACAGTCGCTCGCAGTATTCGCACTGTTCTGCCCACTGCCACCACGGAAGCAACCAGAAATTCCCGAACTCACACCTCTGGGTGACACCTGTCTGGTGAAGACTAACGAAGGAATACCAATGAGCACAGAAGACGCGCGAACCGAATTGCGGCAGCAACTTTTTGCAATATTGTCTGAAGTCGCTGGCGGAGTGCTGGATAATCAGGTCATCGAGGGCGATACGGAGTTTCCCGATACAGGAATGAGCTCGATCGAGTACCTGGCTCTAATCGAAAAGATAGAAACAAAACTCGATGTATTCATCGACCTCGAGGAAAACGAGGAACTGACGAGCGTCGACAAGTTCTGCGATTACCTTCTCGAACAAGTTCCTACTTCGTGAGATTAGAAACAATACACCGCTGATTGCACATCTCTCGTACCCAATTTGCCGGTCCGATACCCAGACCAGCGAGCCCGCGTCTTCCAAACATGTAAGAGGTCCCCGGTACCGTGAACTCAAAGACCTTTGGCTGTTTCCTGCCCCCCTTCCATGACCCCGCTGTCAGCCCAGCCGCATCACTTCAGCGTGATATCGAACTCTGCACCGTTGCAGATGATCTGGGATTCGACGAGCTGTGGCTCGGCGAGCACCACTCCAGCGGTTGGAGCACGCTCAGCGCTCCGGAACTCTTCATTGCAGCGGTTGCACGCGAAACTCGACGGATTCGTTTTGCGACTGGCGTAATACCGCTCCCCTACCACCATCCACTCCACGTTGCAGAGCGCATGGTACTTCTCGATCATCTCACCGCTGGTCGAGCAATCCTAGGATGCGGGACAGGAACGTACGTTCACGATATGGAAATGATCGGGGTAGATTCAACCACCCTTCGGGATCACTTTCGCGCCGCTCTAGAAACCGTACAAGCGTTGTTAGACGGTGAAACGGTGGACATTACAACACCGTGGTTTACTGCCAAAAAAGCGGTACTCCAACTCCGACCTCACAGAGGCCCCATCGAAACTGTAGTTGCATCTTCGCTCAGCGACGACGGTATCGAACTTCTCACGGACACCGCGACTACCCCGACCGTGCACATAGTACCGCCATGGGGCGCAATCCGACCTGGAATGGACTCCGATCCAATCGGTTCACTGATCGAACGTATCGAGTCTTACCGAAACAAATCCGTTGGTGAAACCCGTATTCGGTGCAACGTCTTCGTACACGTTGCCGACTCGCCAGCCACAGGCATTGAAGAGATCTTGTCTGGGTTCTCTGCACTACGTCGCGGTTTGTATCGCAATACACTGGGCATGCCTATTCCAGACTCGTCGGTCGCACATCGAAAGACGCTGGAAAGACTGGTCGATGCGGGCGGATTCATAATCGGAGATGCCGCGACCTGCACGGCTCAGATACGCGAGCTGGCTGATCGCATCGGCGACCCGGTAACACTCAACTTTTTTGTCCCCAGGTGGATATCACATAGGGGCACTCTCGATCAGTTGACGACTATCGCACACGAGATAATCCCTGCCCTGTTCAATGGATTCGACGGGATCGAGGAGTCCATGAGGCTCACATCGGAAGACGCGGGTCGCCAATTGAAAGCTCGGACCGAAATCGACGGCAATGGAGGCAGCAAATGAGTTCCGCTGGAGTGCGTTTGGATTTCAGTTCGGATGAATTCCTGGCCGACCCATGGCCAATCTACAAAGAGCTTCGTAGGGAAGAACCGGTGCACTGGTCGACCGCATTCAGCGCTTTCCTGGTCACAAGGTATGAGGACGTCCACGCCCTCCTATCCGACCGACAGGTAATCAGTGGATTTCCGATGCGCAGTAGTCGTCGACTGTTCGGCCGAACGTTGCTGGACGTCGACGGCCCCCGACATCGCGACCTACGAAAGTTGTTCATGCCGCTGTTCGCGGGCGGTTCGGTCAAAAGATTGCGCAACGAGATACTGATTCCTGCTGTGGATCAAGTACTCGACTCGATCGCGGACGAAATGGGCTCCGCCGGTGAGGTCGACGTCGAGTTCATGGAACGTGTTGCTGTCGGGGTGCCCTACGCGATGGTCACGCGGCTTTTCGGGCTGCCTCCCGAAGATGCAGCCTGGCTTCGACCTCGGGTTCTTCCGCTGGCCGGTGCGATCGAGTTCCCAGCGACTTCGTTGGACGCGGCGCTCACGGCCAAGGCAGAGCTGATCGACCACTTGAAGAACGCGCTGGCCAACCGCCAGAATGGCGATCGGATGCCGTTCCTTGATCTGGTGTTTCCCCCAGGTCAACCTGTCGACGAGGATCTCCTGGGTACGGCTACTCTCTTTCTGCTTGCCGGAACCGAAACCAGCGTCGCCACCATCGGCAAGATCATGTACGCGGTACTCGCTCACAACGTCGATCTGCAGGCATTGGCAGACCCCGAATACCGAACTCAGGTGATCCGCGAGACGCTACGGTGGGAGCCGCCGAGCCACACGATTCTCAGGTACGCTTCCGCTGACCTGACCATTCGTGGCGTGGACGTTCCGCGACGGTCCGCACTATTGCTCTCGCTGGGTTCTGCCAGCCGTGACGAGAGAGCGTTCGAAGACCCTGACGAATGGCGTCCGGCTCGGAATGATCAGAAGATGCTGGCCTTCTCAGCTGGTCCGCACACGTGCCTCGGCATTCAGCTGGCACTCGCCGAGTTCGACACGCTATTCGAGCGGATGTCGCTCCGCTTCGGTGGAGTTCACCGCAGTGGTTCCCTGGACGGCGTCCGGCCAGGCTTTTGGCGACTGAGAGAGCGGGGCCACATCTTCCGACGCCCAGACCACCTCCAGGTTCGGTTCGATCGACGAGTCGCCGAGAGCGACAATGTCAGCGCCTAATGTGCAGACCGCTCACTACGATCTGACAGCCGAACTCGAAGACGTGTCCGTGCCGGACCAGACGGCTCTAGTCGTAGCTGCATTCGCGGTGACGCTCTGCCGCTGGACTGGTACAGCGTTCACCACCATCTCATGTGACGGTAGGGCAGTCCGACTCGAAGTCGACGATCACTCTCGCATCGATGAGTTTCTGACGAGCGTTTGCACCGCCGTCGATGATCAAAACGGAACTATCGACCTCGCCATTACCTCTTCCTCCGGCGATCCGAGGTCCGGGGAAGTCCGATTCAACGTCGCCGTGCCGTATTCCGAACACGGATTTATCACCGATGTGGCGACTGCGGTGAACGAGCTCTCACTCCTCACGGAGGGCTACCTCCACGACGTGCGTTGCATTGCACCTGAACGACGCCGAATACTGCACACCCTCGTCGGAGCTGATTGCCCTCCGGTCGATATCGTCAGCCTGTTCTTTCAGCAGGTGAAGGACCGTCCAGAGGCTGTTGCAGTCCGAGACACGCAGATGCAGCTGACCTACACGCAGCTCGCAAGTGCATCCTCACAGTTCGCTGATGCGCTCAGAAAAGCTGGAGTCCAACCCATGGATACCGTGCTTGTCGCGATCCGCAGGTCAGTAGGCGAAGTGGTGGCGCTACTCGCGACCCTCCGTATCGGAGCTGCGTACGCGGGGTTCGATGACGACGCACCAGAACAGCGTTTGTCTCGGATCGTGCAACGGCTTGCGCCCGCGGCCGCTGTGGTCGACGCTGCTACCAGCAATCATCCTGCTTTGCGAGGGGTCACCCGCGTCGAAGCATGGGAGCCCGTCCAACATGGCGACATACCCTTTGACTACTCATCCTTCGAGCCTGCCCCTCAGGACCCCCGGCGCACGGCATACATCGCATTTACCTCTGGGTCGACCGGCGAACCAAAGGGAGTTGTGGTTCCACACCGTGCGGTTACCCGGCTCGCTCTCACACCTGAGCTGCAGGTGCTCCCCGGCGACCGGGTGCTACGCATGGCACCGTTGGCATTCGATGCGTCGACGTACGAAATCTGGGCCACCTTGCTCAACGGTGCGACACTCGAAGTCTTCCCGGGTCGAATTCCGACGGTCGGAAGGCTCGAAACGTTCTTTCGCGAACGGAGAATCTCCGTGGCCTGGCTGACCGCAAGTCTATTTCGTCTTGTTGTAGATTCTCGACCCCAAATACTCAGTGGCCTACGCTGGCTGTTGAGTGGAGGTGAGGTCGTACCGCACAAAACTGCGGCACAGGCGCTCGGCATGCATCCTGGGCTGACTATCACCAACGGTTATGGACCCACAGAGAACACCACCTTCACAACTACGTACACAGTTCGGGACAGTGCAGAAATCGACGGGCCGCTGCCGATCGGTAAACCGATAGGCGGGTCCACGGTCTACGTCCTCGACCAGGGCTTTCGCCTCGTCCCTCCAGGTGCAATCGGCGAGCTGTACGCCGCAGGATCAGGTCTCGCCGATTCGTATCTCGGCGATGAACTCGAGACTGCCAAACGGTTCGGCTACTTTTCGCCTGACATCGACGAGCGTCTATACCGGACAGGCGACCTCGTCCGGATCAACCCGCATGGTGACTTGGTCTTTCTTGGACGCGCGGACAAGCAGGTAAAACTCCACGGGCATCGCATCGAGACCGACGAGATCTGCTCGGCTCTTATTCAGCACCCAGATATCCGCGATGCTGTGGTTGTCGTTGCGCAAGAACCGGATCAAAGCATGCAACTCGTCGCGGCCATCATTGTGCACCCGAGCGCTGATGTCGACCCCCAAGCGTGGCGATCGCATCTCTCGCATGTCCTTCCCAGCTATGCGATACCTCCACTGTGGGTGGTGGTCGACGAGATTCCGTTGACCCGCAACGGAAAAATTGACGAACAAGCTCTGATCAATTCCTCGAAACGACCAAATTCGATGGGCTCATACGGCGGCGTTCTGGCCGGCCGCGAATCCTGAACGTCGATCAACCTTACCGACGCAAGACCATCTGCACACCAAGCTGACGTGTAGTCCACAAGCTTTCAATTTAGGAGGACTCGATGAGGTTGTCGCCCGGGCAAGAACGTTTGTGGCTCGTACAGCAGCTCGACCAGACCAGTGCCGCGTACAACATTCCGATCGTACTGCGGTTTCGAGGTGGGATTGACTCGATAGCACTCGAAAGTGCACTCGCTCAACTGGTCAAACGGCATCCCGTGCTCAACTGGCTATATACAGCAAACGAGGTAGGAATACCCTGCGCCACGACCGTTCCGGGGTTTCGCATCCCAGTTGCACGACGGATTGCTGATCCCGGCGAGAACGGATGGCGGACTCACGCGGCTGATTTGGCCGCTGAACCGTTCGATCTTGCCGCGGCACCGCCTGTACGCGCCATGGTGATCGAATGCTCAGACGGATCAAGCGTATTTTGCCTGGTGAACCACCACATCATCACCGACGGTCGCTCGATCCAGATCGTAACCGAAGACCTCATCGCCTTCTACGGATCGAAAACTCCCCCTCGGCTCGACGTAACCTACGCAGACTTCGTCGCATGGCAACGTTCGGTGACCGACGACGACTCGGTGGCGCAGCACCTCAACTACTGGCGGAATGAACTCGACGGGTTCGAGCCACTACGACTACCGATCGACCAGCCTCGTTCAGCCACTCCCCAGTTCGCAAGCGATCACGTAGATTTCGAGCTACCAATCGAATTGACATCGAAACTCCGGGCGTTCGCCTTACGCCAACGAAGTCCTCTCTCGAGCACGATGGCCGCACTGTTTCAGGCCCTGCTATCCCTCCATTCTGGGCAAGAAGACATCACAATCGGAACGGTGCTGGCTGGACGCGACGACCGCCGGTTCGCTGACGTACTTGGCTTCTTCGTGAACACGGTCGTCCTGCGCACCCACGTAACCCAGTCCACAACATTCCGAGATCTACTGCAAGTGGCGCGGAACAAGATGGTCGAGGCATACGCCCATCAACAGGCACCGTTCGAGCAGGTAGTTGCACAAGTTCGACCTAATCGAGAAGCCGGTCGAAACGCGATCTTCGATGTCGTGGTCGTGCACAACGGGGAGATTGCTTCAGCCGACGATGGTGAAATCACGACTGTGCCGTGGGCAGGCGTCGCCACCCGATTCGACCTGGAGCTTGTGACCCACGTGCAGGACGGCCGACTTTGCGGATCCTTGGTATTCCGCTCCAGCCTTTTTCGTCGCTCAACCGCTACGCGTCTGGTCAGCAGGCTCGCCTGGCTTATCGAACGTGCACTCGACCATCCGGACGAACCGATCTTCGGATCCTTGTCCGAACAAATCGACTACTGGCGCTCAGAACTGGCCAATACACGACCTGCACTGGACATATCGTTCAATCATCTACGCCCAGAGGTGTTTCCGCGCGATAGCGCATCAGTGTCTTTCGATGTTGAACCCTTCGTTGCCGAGCGCCTACGTGGTCAGGAGTCTCGTCGCGGAATCGGCCTGTTCACAGCGTTGCTAGCTGGGTACGCCGTCGTTCTATCCCGCTACGCGCGTGTCAATAAAGTTGCGGTCGGTACATCTGTAACAGCGCGCCTTCTCCCTGAACCACTTGTCGGCCACGAGGTCAACACTCTGGTGATGGGTGTCGACCTGTCCGGCGACCCCACCTTTTCGGAACTGATGGATCGCGTGCAAACCACTGTCTCTGGCGCATATGCAAACCCAGACGTACCGTTCGAGCGCCTCGTGGCAGAGCTGGTACAAACACGCGAATTCAACCGCGGCGACCTCACCCAAGTCGGCCTTCAGGTCGTGAGCACTCCGTTCTCAGAGGAACTCCCTGACAGCTCGGGTGCTGGCCTGTACGACCTTCTGTGCCGCATGTCGGATGTAGACGGTCGTCTGGAAGGCCGACTTGACTACGCCCCCGAACTGTTCGATCGAGTCACGATCGAACGATTTGCCAACAACTTCCGGCGGCTGCTCTCGTCCGCTGCGGACAACCCGGACCGATCACTGTCTGCGTTGCCGATGTTGAGCGACGTCGAGGTCCGTCAGCTGACAATTGATTTGAACGACACCACGGTGCCGTTGCCCACGCCGGCTACCGTGCCGTCGGCTTTCGCCGATCAGGTCCGTCACCGACCTCACGCAACAGCCCTGGCTTGCGGCGACGCCTCGTTGACCTACGCTGAACTCGACATCCGATCGACCCAATTTGCTCACCGGTTGCAAACATTGGGTGCCGGGCCGGGCACTCTTGTCGGGGTCTGCATGCCACGGTCTATCGACCTGGTCATCGCGCTGCTCGCAGTTCTCAAAACCGGTGCCGCCTACGTACCGGTCGACCCAGAATTTCCTGACGAACGCCAAGAACTCATTCTCGGCGACAGCGGGGCCCTGTTTGCGATCACCGCCGACCTGATCAACGATCCCAGCGTCTACAGCGAACCCACGATCGCGCTCCAAGTTGCGGCAAAACCTGACGACTTGGCCTACGTCATCTACACATCTGGTTCAACAGGGATCCCCAAAGGGGTCGAGATAGAACATCGATCCATCATTCGACTGGTCACTGGACTACCAGATGGGGTCCTAGGTCCGAGCAAAGTAGTTCTTCACGCTTCCGCGATCTCGTTTGATGCTGCCGTTTTCGAAGTCTGGGGCGCGCTCTTGACCGGAGCCACCTGTGTCGTGTCGACCGACAGGGTCCTTACGGCCCTGCCACTGGCCGCAGCGATCGCTCGTCACCGGGTGAGCACCCTCTGGCTGACGTCATCGTTGTTCAACCACGTTGTCGACGAGGACACCACGGCTCTGACCGGACTACGGCATCTCCTTGTCGGCGGTGAGGCACTATCTGTCGCTCACATCCGGCGCGCCGCCACTGTCCTTGGCGATACACAACTTTTCAACGCTTATGGTCCCACCGAGTGCACAACGTTCGTCACGTGCTATCCCATCTCTGCTCCGCTACCGAATGGCATCAACAACATCCCAATCGGCCGACCAATCGGCAACACCCGCGTGTACATCCTCGACGACCACGACCAACTCGTCCCAATAGGAGTTCCGGGCCACCTCCACGTGGCCGGAATCGGAGTCGCACGAGGCTACCGCGGACAACCGGACTTGACCGCTCAGCACTTCGCCACCAAGAACCACGACGCGATCCGCGACCGGCTGTATGCAACTGGAGACTTGGTCCGCTACAACGAGAACGGCCAAATGGAATACCTCGGGAGGATCGACAGCCAGGTCAAGATTCGTGGCTATCGCATCGAGCCTCGCGAGATCGAGGCCGCGCTACATGACCATCCGGACATCGCGAACGCCGCGATCGTGACCCGCGAAAGCTCGTCCGGGGAGAAGGAGCTTGTTGCCTACCTGCAACCATCAGAGAAGGCCGTTCTGAACGAGAACACCGTACGCTCCCACTTACGTCACAAGCTGCCCGAGTATATGGTGCCCTCCTTGTACGTGAGCCTTCTTCAGCTGCCGCTGACAATAAACGGAAAACTGGACTACAAGGCCCTTCCGCCGGCAACCGGTGATATTCGATTGAACACAGCCCCGACGCTCGCTCCACCACGCAACCAGACCGAGGAAACGTTACTGCAGATTTGGACCACCGTTCTCAACACCGACACGATGGGAAGAGACGACAGCTTCTTCGACCTCGGCGGCCACTCGCTGAAAGCCGCTCAACTCGTCGTCCAGATCGAGAAGAGCTTCGGTGTGCTCCTACCGTTACGGACGCTTTTCGAACGGCCGACGATCGCAATGCAGGCCAGAGAAATCGAGGGCGGGCCGGAGAGGCAGACCGCCCCTTCCCGTACCTTCGACCCTCACAGAGCTCTACACGACGTAGTTCCGCATCACTTACCACCTCGCAAACGCCGTCAGATCTCGAACATCTTGCTTACAGGAGCTACCGGCTTCGTGGGTGCATTCCTGCTTCGGGAATTGCTGGCCCAAACCAACGCACGGATCTTTTGCCTCGTTCGCGCCGACGACGAACGATCGGGACTGGAACGTCTTTGCGCCAACCTCAAGCGGTACGAGCTGTGGCATGACGTCGACCAAGAACGAGTCACCGTTGTTCGGGGGGACCTGGCGCTGCCGGGTCTCGGTCTGTCAAACCCCGCCTTCGAGCAACTGGCGAGTGACATCGACTTGATTTGCCACAATGGTGCCCACGTCGACGCGTTGTCTAGCTATGAACAGCTCGAAGCAGCCAACGTAGGCGGTACCCGCGAACTCATCCGACTCGCCAGTACTACTAGCTCGAAGCACCTACAGTTTGTATCCACAATTTCAGCCGGCGACGTCACAGGTCCCCGGAGCGGATACGCAGAGACCAAATTGGATGCTGAGGAACTAGTCCACGCCGCGAACCGTCTGGGCGTGTCTGCCGCGATCTATCGGCTACCCCGGGTTGTCGGAGATACACACTCAGGTCAAGGGAATGCGCGCGACATCATGTTGCGGGTTCTGCGGATCATCCTCGAACTGGGGGCTGCACCCGATACGGCGCTCGAAGAACCGTGGATCGCGGTGAACGATGTAGCCAGCCGACTCGTCAAGCTCGCAACACGACAGGCAATTGAAGGAAGCCGATTCGTGCTGACCAGCGAGCCCCCGGTACGTTTGACCCACCTCGTGGACTTGCTTCGACATGCCGGCACATATGTCGCAACTCAGCCCCTCGTCGACTGGCTGACATCGCTTGAAGCGTATTCGCCAGAAGAACATGCCATTCTCAAGGTCCTTTTCGACGCCGCTCCGCGCGACTCCAACAATATACTTTCGCCGCAGACTAATGAGTTCACATCTGTTGTCGTTCGACGCCCAGATGACGTTGCGCTTCTGCGCTATATCGACAGAATGCTGGTTCGGTCTCCCCAACTCGCGACGTAGAGCGAGCATCAGGTCGAAATGTTTGTGCCGAGGAATTAGGAAAGGGTTGACGAACCATGACCGCAAATCAAGTGGCTTTGTATCGCTCGATGAAGCTGATTCGAGAGTTCGAAGAACAGTGTCTGGAGATGGCAATTTCAGGGGAGATAATCGGCGGGATTCATCCGTATATTGGTCAAGAAGCGGTGGCTGCTGGCGTGTGCGCCCACTTGACGACGCGTGACTACATCACCAGCACTCACCGGGGGCACGGGCACGTCCTCGCTAAAGGTGCGGAGCCGCGTCGCCTTCTGGCGGAGCTTCTTGGCACCGTCGAAGGTTTCAACAAGGGTCGCGGCGGATCTATGCATGCTGCTGACATCGAGCTGGGCATCCTCGGCGCGAACGGGATCGTCGGTGCTGGCGGTGCAATTGGCACCGGCGCTGCGTGGGTCGCAAAAACGAGCGGCAGCTCGGACATAGTTGTCAGCTTCTTCGGCGACGGAGCTATGAGCCAAGGGGTGCTGCTTGAAGCTTTCAATCTTGCCTCGCTATGGTCTCTTCCTGTGCTGTTCGTCTGTGAGAACAACAGATACGCCACCAGTCTCAAGCTCGAATCCGGCTTAGCCGGCAACGCAGCACGACGCGCCGAAGGTTTCGGGATGACTGCGCATACCGTGGACGGTATGGACGCAGAAGCCGTATCAAGTAAGGCCGAGGAACTCATAGAGCGGTGCAGACTTGGTGCCGGTCCGGCGTTCTTAGAGTGCTTGACCTACCGCTTTTTCGGGCACCATTCGATCCTTGAGAAGCTCGGAATCGAGTTCCGCGACATCGACGAGGTTGCCGAATGGCGTCAGCGCGACCCTATCCTTGCCCTTCGAAATAAACTGCGCACTGAAACCGTCACCGAGATCGACAGTGCCGTTAAAGAAGAAGTTGCGCGTGCTGTTGATTTTGCCAGAGGAGCCGAGACCCCAAACCCGAGAGATGCGCTTTTGTACCTCTACTCGGGCTTGGGCGCGGCCAAAACAGGAGTGACCCAATGACTGACGTGCAATCTCCCTCAATTCCCGGTTACCTTCAAGCACTGAACCGCGCACTACATGACGAAATGGCAGCAGATGATGCCGTACTCGTGATCGGCGAAGATGTCGGAGTCGGCGCGAGCGGGGTCACTGCGGGACTGCTGCCACAGTTCGGAACAGAACGCGTACTGGACATGCCCTTGTCCGAGCAGGCATTTACAAGTTTCGCAACCGGCGCTGCAATGCTCGGTAAACGACCCGTCATCGAGTACGCCATTTCATCCCTGATATATCTAGTATTCGAACAGATCGTCAACCAAGCCCACAAGTTTTCCTTGATGACTGGTGGCCAAGTCCAGGTACCTGTGACGTACATGGTCTCGGGATCCGGCTCGCGATACGGGTGGGCCGGGCAACACTCGGACAGCCCCTACAGCTTGCTCGCACACGCAGGTATCAAGACCGTCATTCCAAGCACACCCGCAGATGCGTATGGACTGCTGCGGTCTGCAATTCAGGACCCCGATCCCGTCGCCATCTTTGCCCCTTCATCGCTGTTGGAGACGTTCGGGGCCATGGACTCCGGGTCAGTTGAGCTGATCCCACTCGGGCAAGGCAACGTCCTGCGGGAGGGTCGGGATCTGACGGTAGTGGCTGTTGGGCAGCATGTGGACACAGCGCTACACGTGGCAGAGAGCATGAGTGGTCTGGTGGATCTAGAGGTAATCGATCCCCGGACGATCTACCCACTCGACTGGGATTGCCTTCTCAACTCAGTACAGAAGACTGGCAGACTGGTTGTGATCGACGACTCGAACCGAATGTGCGGTCTAGGGGCGGAGATTATTGCGACCGTGGCTGAGCACTGTGAGCTACTGGCACCCCCAAAACGGGTATGTCGGCCCAGCGGGACGGTAATTCCGTACTCTCTGGCACTCGATAAAGAGTTGATTCCTGGGCCTGAACAACTGACACAGGCAATAACTGAAGTGTTGGCTCGATAGATCGGAGAGTCAAGAGTCGAGATGCACAAGCCGCAGGGGCAGCAGACGGTCTCTGTAGAGGCTTTCCTACGATAACCCGGCAAGGACCAATGGAAACAACAAATATCGACATCTTGGATAACTATCGTCGGTCCCAGGACGCCTTCGACGCGGTGCTCAGCGTTGTTCCCACAGACTTATGGGGCAATGCGTCGGCGTGCAAACACTGGTCACTGCGCGACGTTGCAGGGCATGTCACCTGGAGCTTGGAAGTGCTACGCCACCACCTCGCGGGCCACGACTACATCACCGATGTAGGTCCACCTGGGTCTACTAATCCGGGCGCCCTGGCAGGTGACAACCCCCTGGCCACCTGGCGTGCCGCTCGGTCCACGACCGCCCACGCCATTGTCGAGGAGACCCTCCTTGAACCCGCGCCGGCGTGGTTTGTGGACCGCCGACCCCAATCGACCCTTGCAGACTTCGTCGAGTTGTCGACACTCGATACTCTCGTGCATGCCTGGGACATCGGGTCCGCAGTCGGCATAGACGTTCGCATGGAACCCGATCTTGCTGCGCGGTCGTTCTCCCTCGCGCGCTTGATCGTGATTCGTTCCCCGACCACCTTCGGCCCCAAACTGACACCGCCTCCAGGTGCGGACAAACAGGCTCGTCTGTTGTCGTTCCTTGGGCGAGCAATCTGACACCCAAGAAGCGAGACAAGGTCCTGACACGACAACCAACGGTTGCAGGGAGATTGTTCGCTGGGCAGGCTAAGGCGGTCACGCAGAACCAACTCGTCATTATCGCAGCAGCCCAATAGATTTCGCTCTGCGGGCGAACTGCAGAACGCCACCTAACGATATTCACGTCCGCGTGCCACCCCAAGGACAAAGGAGAACCCTCCTGGAGTCGTCCACCATCGAGGGAAACTCCGGCTGAAGAGCATCAGACTTGATATCTGACGAACCCTCGCGTACTGTCGGTCTCAATCCCAACGCACCGACCGTATCGTGTAGCGTTCAGGGTAACAAATCGTCCTTCACGACGTAACGCTGGCACAAGCTCGAATGTTCACCAGCAAAGATCAATGTCCGACATCGCGGATTGTCTCCGATTCTCTTCTCGCCAATATACGTCTAGATAATCAGGCGCAAAAACCGCGATCTCGCAAAGTTCACATCTTCCGAACTATCCTTATTCACTGGAACAAGACTGGAATCGAAAGGATTTTCTTATGACGAACACGGACATTATAATAATGTCGAGTTCCGACTCGGGTGCCGACTGGCCGCCCAAGGACTTGTCATCAATGAAGCTTCCAGAATTGAAGTCGGTTGCGTCAGATATGGGCGTTAAAGGCGTATCAGGCATGCGGAAACCTGAATTAGTACAATTGATTTCCGATCTGATGAATGCGAATACCTCTGAGTTTGTTGATAGAGCCGACGCGACGACAGCGCTAAAGGTCTCGCAATCAACAACTAAATCGACAGAAGAGATTGCAGAGCCAGACGGGAGTCAGCCACGGTCAAACAATCCTCAGCCCGAACCCGATGCGGATGACACACCAGACGACCGGACTACGGGACGGAACGGTGACGGAAAGAACAACCGACGAAATCGTAACGGCGCACGCAGTGATGGTCGCGGAAGAGGACGCAACCGACGACGACCACGCGAAATCGATCAACAACAGGACAGCGATCCACAGGACAATCGATACTCCAATGATGATGCTGTTTTGCAGCCCGTCGCGGGTATCCTCGATGTCCTTGACAACTACGCCTTTTTGCGCACGTCCAGTTATATGTCGGGCCCGGACGACGTCTACGTCGCTATGAACATGGTTCGCAAGAACGGTCTTCGCCGGGGTGATGCGATTACTGGGAAGGTTCGGATTGTTCATGAGACCGAACAACGAAACCAGCGGCAGAAGTTTAATTCGTTAGTTGAGCTGGACACCGTAAATGGAGGTGGCGTCGAAGCCGCCAAACGCCGTCCTGAATTCGGCCGACTAACGCCACTCTATCCGAATGAAAGACTGCGTCTCGAGACAACGTCCGATCGCTTGACCACGCGAGTAATCGATCTGATCATGCCGATCGGGAAAGGCCAACGTGCACTGATCCAGTCTCCTCCAAAAGCGGGTAAAACAACGGTTCTGCAGGACATAGCTAATGCAATCTCTACCAACAACCCCGAGTGCTATTTGATGGTTGTGCTGATCGACGAACGGCCTGAAGAAGTCACCGATATGCAGAGATCGGTGAAAGGAGAGATTATTTCGTCAACCTTCGACCGGCCGCCTTCCGACCATGTGTTGGTCGCTGAGCTCGCTATCGAACGCGCAAAACGGTTGGTCGAAGATGGTAAGGATGTCGTTGTGCTGCTAGATTCGATTACCCGACTGGGCCGTGCCTACAATAATGCGTCGTCAGGCTCGGGCCGAATCTTGTCCGGTGGAATCGACTCAGCAGCGCTATACCCACCGAAGCGATTCCTCGGTGCCGCCCGGAACATCGAGAATGGCGGGTCACTTACCATCGTTGCAACATGCCTGGTAGAGACTGGCTCGACCGGCGACACGGTGATATTCGAGGAATTCAAGGGCACCAGCAATGCAGAACTGAAACTGGACCGGAAAATCGCCGAACGCCGCGTTTTTCCTGCCGTCGACGTCTCCCCATCTAGTACCCGAAAAGATGAGCTGATCCTAGCCCCGGACGAAGCGCCAATAGTATACAAGTTGCGACACGTCCTTAGCGGGCTCGATTCCCAGCAAGCAATTGACCTGTTGATTGGACAGTTGAAGAAGACCCGTAACAACGCTGAATTTTTGATGCAAGTACTGAAACAATAGATTCTAGAACGGCCTAAATCCCAGATTGTCAGTCGTCCTGCACCTCGGATTCTAGGTGTCAGTTTCAGAATACGGCTGCACTGTTTCAGAAGTGGACTGCACTACTCACCTCTCGCGACAGCCAGAGCGTCTCGCTCGTCCCGCGCGAGGGTGAGGTTGTTGTAGAGGGCGGATCGTTTCAATCCGGTGTTCTTGCAGAGCGTTTCGATCTTGAACTGCCGTGTCTCATACACCTGAAGTAGGTATGCGCGCTCTTCTGGTGTGAGTGTGTGGGGCCGTCCTTTCATCTTGCCGGCCGCGGCGGCTGCGGCGATGGCGTCGCGGGTGCGGGCTCGGATGAGGTCGGATTCGAATTCGGCCATCAGACCGAGCATTCCGATGAACATCTTGCCCATGGGGTCCGACGGGTCGTAGACCTTCCCGTCGATCGACAATGCCACTCCCCTGGCGACCAGTCGGTTCACGGTTTCGTGGAGGTCGCCGGCCGATCGGGAGAGTCGGTCGAGTTTGCTGACGCAGAATTCGTCACCTTCGCGGCTGGCGTTGATGGCGTTTGTCAGTTTCAGAAGACGAGTGCACGAGTTCAGAAGTGCGCTGCACTTGACACCTCTCAAGTAATCTAGCGAAAACGCTAGATTGCTCCTTTGGTGCTTTGACTGCCCGATCGTCCGAACCTAGGCGCTCACTTATGACTACGTGTCTTTAACCATCGTTTTAGACACATCGAGCTATTGACACAGGGTCGACGAGCAATGTATGTGTCAAAACTCATGTCCAAAACCTGCCGAACGCAATGTGTCTATATGACGAGTTCTGACACACTTGATCGTTGTGGGTGAACTTTTGGGGTACGCGAGGGTGTCGACGACCGAGCAGAGCGCCGATGCGCAGAGGGACGCTCTCAGCGCTGCGGGGTGTTCGCGAGTGTGGGTGGAGACGGCGAGCGGCGCGACGACGTCACGGCCGGAGTTGTCGGACCTGTTCTCGCATCTGCGGTCCGGGGACACTCTGGTGGTGTGGCGGCTCGACCGTCTCGGGCGATCACTCCCCCACCTTCTACAGACGGTCGAAGATCTCGACTCCGATGGTGTGGGGTTTCGGTCGCTGACGGAGTCGATCGACACAACCACCTCGGGCGGCAAGTTGATCTACTCGATTTTCGGTGCCCTGGCGGAGTTCGAGCGCAACCTCATCCGCGAGCGCACGCAGCTCGGGCTGGCGGCCGCGCGGGCGCAGGGCCGAACGGGTGGCCGACCGCGATCGATGTCGGAGGCGAAGATCAAGCAGGCCCGGCGAATGCGTGCCGGCGGCATGTCACTGGCCGATATCCGAGACGTCGTGGGCGTATCCCGATCGACGCTATACCGGTACCTGAAATAGCGCGCGTAGCAACGGGAACCCCCAAACCGTGTCCCGAATTGCCAAGGTGACAGGGATGTCGGACTCAGTCACGTAGACCAACAAAGTAGTTGCTAGCCTCCCCTGGTTGCCAACGATCCGGGTCTCAGGGATAGGCCATTCCTTCTGCGGCGAACAGGGCCTCGATAAGGTTCTGGTTGGTCGCTGCGGCAATCCGCGCCTCAATTCCGGCTGCTGTGAGGTCCAACGCTCGTAGCGCCCCACTCACCTCGGCGACGGCGAGACAGCGGCGGACTCGATCTGGATGTTCATGGGCATAACGCGCGAGCGTCGACCACTTCGACGAAGTATCAGCGAGATCAAACCTGTGCGGATCGACGATGTCCATGACGTACTCTCCATCACCGTCGTCGTGCCAGAACAGGAAATCGGGGTGCATCAGTTGGTGCTTGTCCCCGAATTCATAAGGAACTGCGAGCGCGTGCCGACCTGACGAGGGGTTGCGATACCACCCGACGAGAGTCTCGACTGCTAGTTCGGCATCGAGCACCTCCGCTTCCCACGACGACCGGGACGTGTCGACAGGAAAGCGGCCGGCGTGGGGCTTGCCGTCTGGGATGACGAAAAGGTGCGCCGGGTATGTTTCGATGGACTCGACGGTGTTACCACGAATCTTCTCTGTAGCGGCCGGATAAGTATCGCGCGTCTCGACGGTGGTGGGGAGCATCGGTTCCGAGCCGAGGTGCCAGAGCGGTTCTGTCTGGTCGCGGATATGGCGGGGTTTGGCAGATACCTTCGCAGCGTGTTGATTTCGCCAGTCGGTGATCAGAAGCGTCGCCTGGTTCTCCACGACGGATGCGAATCCAAGATCGGCCATCGCAACCAGACGCGCGGATGCATCGATTTCGTCCTCGCCGCGGTCGCAGAGCTCGTTGAAATACCAGTTGGCGGATCCGTCCGGGAGCAAACGCTTGGCTCGCTGGAAGTAACCTTCAAGGTCGCGTTCATTAGTTGGGGTGTCGGTTTTACCGACACTCTGCATGATTGATTCTCCGTAGGAGACCATCGTCGTACTGATGGACAGCGACATGATGTCGTCGACCTTGGCGTCGATCTCGCTGCTTCGCTGACTGTCGGCCGCGTGCATCTGATCGACGATCCATCGCTTGGCCTTGGCCGAGCCTTGATCGATCAGACCATGCTCCGTGAGCGTTGCGGCCAGTCGCATCAACTGCCCGGTGCGGGAACCGAACGATGTCCTCTGTCTGGTGTACGAGGGAAGCGTGTCCAGCAGGTCGAACAACGCCGGGGGAACAGCTGTCGATCTCCCGCATAGGACGGGGGCGATGACGATGTCGATCTCGACAGTCTCGTCTTCGGTCAGCGCGTTCACTACTCGCGCCACGTGCTCGGTTCGGAACCCTGGCAGGTAGGCCGCCACCTCCCCCAGTCGCTCGTCGCCCCCCTCGATGCGCTTGGCCAGCGGTGTTCGGACCAGTCGGCCGATGAGCTGGGCGATCTCGGTGTAGCTGTCCTTGTTCTGGAACGAAATCATCACTTCTGCTCGCGGGCAGTCCCAGCCGGTGGTCAACGCCGATTTGAACAGCACCACGCGTGCCTGGTCGTCGCCGGAGATCGCCTCGGGAGGAAGGTAACGAATCGTCTTGTCACCAACCTTGTACTGGGCGTGATCGCCGAAGGCGTGAGCAATCGCGTAGTCGGAGAGCTTCGGCCATGTCGATTCCATTACTGCGAGGATTTCGGCGAGCCTTGCTTCTTCCTTCGCCGGCGAAAGCCCTTGTTCGACTTGAACGACCAGAAGCGGCTCGACGAGCCGGTCGCCGGTGGCTTCGTGGTGGCTTCGCCAGGATGCATCGGAAGACCTCAGATCCTCCACGGCGAGGGCGAGCATCGTGTTGTCAGCCGACTGCGACTCCCCCAGGCTTCGCAGCAGGATGCGGTCTTTGAGAAGACCAGACTCACGGACGTCGCCGGCTTTGACTTCGACCAAGCGCGGTGTCCGATTTGCGGCGTTCATAGCGGCGAGGAAGCGATCGGGGGTGGCTGAGATGCCCAGTACGACTGGAGCGGGCGGTTGGTTGGTGCCGATGTTCGTGGTGCCACCGTCGACAATGGTTCCGGCGATCGACTTGCGGTCGGTGTTCTTGGTGCCGGAGCCGCGGTGCGCTTCGTCCCAGATGACAAGGAAGTCCTCGCCACGTTCGCGGACGGTGTTGGCGATCATGTCCCATGCGCCGTGGGTTCGTTTGTCGTTAGGAGTGCCGTCGGCGCGCACAGCGTGCAACGTCGAGTTCTTCTGCATTGCCTGGATGTGGACAAAGTAGATATGACCTTGTTGCAGGGTGCGGTGGTCGTCCTCAGCGATGAAGCGGATGCGGTTGATGTCGATCGCGCCTCCCGATGCCTGGGTGATTTTTGCGATGGTCTGGGCGTTGAGTGCTCGGTCGTCAGTGATCCACAAGACCGTCATGTTGGGGTTGGCAGCCCTGATCGACGTGCCTTTGTAGATCCCCTCAAGCACCGCCGTGGCGATGACGGTCTTACCGGCACCGGTGGGAGCGGTCAGGCCCACCGCAGTGCGTTCACCATCGTCGAGGTATCCGGCACGGGCTTTGGCGAGGTTGGCGAGCACGGATTCGACCGCCGAGCTCTGGTAGGGCTCCAGAGTAAATTTCACCGCGCGCCACCAGCGATGTTGATGGTGTAGTTCGACAGGTAATCCTCATAGAGTTGCACGGTGTTGACGCCAACCGGGAGGCGCTCGACGGCTCGCTGGTACTCGGCTTCGGAGTCTGTAATGACAAACACAACCGTAGGCGAAGCCCCAGTCACAGACTCGCTGGCGATTGCCCGAGCGAACTCCACCAGCACGTCGACGTCGAACAACACGCCGTAGCTGCCAGTCAGCGCCCAACCCTTGTCGGGGATTCGATCAATCCGGGGGCCGCGTGCGCCGGCTTCGAGCCACATCAGAGGAGCGACGGCCTCAAACTCACGGCCCCTGCGAACCATGCCTGGATCGAGGTAGGTCAGGTCGAACATCTCCACGTTCGCAGGCAGTCCCTGCGAATAAATGGTGCCATCTGGGCGGTGACCGGAAACAACGGTCGAGATACGAGGCCTGCAAACGTGCTCGAAGACGCCTTTCGACTCCCACTCATCATCGCCTGGATGAAGACCAGCCTTGCGTAGTTTCTTCGCTTCGGTGGCCCCGATCTCGTTGTTGGTCACCAAGATCGCCTGTCGGGTTCCGTTGTCCTGCCTATTCAATTCCATGACAGCATCACAGGTTGTTCCCGAGCCGCCGAAGAAATCCAGCACAATAGCATCAGCGGGTGCAACGAGACCGATCCATCGCATGAGGACATCGCGATCCTTCGGGTTCGGAAATCGCAGGTCTCCAATAATGTTCCGAAACTGGGTATTCGACGCCTTGCGGTCCTGCGTAAACACAGACAAGGCAACCTGCTCATCCATTTCGTCCAAAAACGTTATCTTGCGGGGAATTGTCGACTCGTCGTCTCCGAACCAGACGCGCCCTTCAGCAATTTCTCTCTCCATGCGCGCTGGGTCCTTGTACAGCCAGCCTCTGGAGGGAGACTTCACCGGCTTACCGGTCACAGGATGTTTGACCTGGTAGGTTCCACCGCCACCGCCAGGCCATGTGATGTCCTGGTAAGTGTTGATGGGGCGTCCTGTTGCCGGGTCGAGTAGGTCGTAACGCGCTACCGAATCGGTGATTTCCCCGCCTGTTTTCTTGGCACGAAGCCAACGCTTCCATTCGGTGTTGGCGTTGTCGATGTCGGCACTGCTGGCCTCCCAGATGCTTTGAGCCTTCTGCAGGGCAGCGTGAACGCCTACCTTCTCCTCGCGCCACCGCGTCCCAGCAGCGCTCAACGCTTCCAAGTCGCGGGCGTAGAAGAACATGTAGTCGGCCCCGTTGGAGATATATCGGGAATCGTTCTTACGACCGCCCTGCCATACGACGTTCGAAATGAAATTTGCACTTCCGAATACTTGGTCGAGCAGCATGCGTAGTCGGTGGTGCTCCTCGTCACCTATTGCCACGATGATGACCCCGGTCGACTTGAGGAGGTCTCGGGCGATCAGCAGACGCCGTTCCATGAACGACAACCATTTCGAGGATTTGGCCCGATCATTCTGGTCGACGTAACGGTCGTTGTAGATCCAGCCATCATTCCCCGTGTTGTAGGGAGGGTCGATGTAGATCAGGTCGACTTTGTTGCGGTGAGTCGACCGCAAGGCCTGGAGGGCGTGGAAATTTTCGCCGTTGATGACGATGTGCCACGGCGCGTCTGATGGCCCGTTTTCGATCCGTTCGACAGTACGGAGTCCTGGATAGATTGGCTCGTCGAATTCTCGGACAACGACAAGGTCGGCAACGTGGCGCGTACCTCCGTCTCCACTGAGGACTGCTCTCTCACGGGTTCGGTCGGTGAAGTGGTCGACGAGCCAGGTTTCGGGGGACGTTTCGTCGCGTAGTGCGACACGGATCCCTTTTCGGACGGGGTGGTCGGGAAGGCGAACGGACTCGGGCAGATGGCGGTCGAAAACAAGGCCGAAGCGGCGGGACCCGCGGAGAAGTTCGACCTCGGAGGAAAGCCGGGTTCGAAGGGTGTCGTCATCAATGCGGGCGATGAGCTGGTCGAGGACGTTGGATTCGTCAGACATGGCACTTCTTGGCGGCGCCGCCTGCGGGGGTCTGGTCCATTGCCGGAGCTTATCGCCGGGTCTCCTGTTAATCGTCCACCAGGTCAACTCTGTGCGAACCTATCGTGTTCACCGTGAGGTGGCGACGAACGCTGACCGCCGTCGGGGTGCGCCATCGTCGCTCGAAGTGTCGAATATGACCGAGGACTTCGGCCTACCGACCGAACAAGCCTGAGCGAAGCCTTAGGGGACGTGCGCGGTCCCTACTGGGCGCGCCGGTGAAGGTGTGGGATGTCAGCTCGATAGGTCGGCGTCGCGACGGATCCGGTGCACGCTGTCAACCACCCGGCGCGGTGGGGGTGTCCCAAATGGCCGCGTATATCTCGGCTACCAATGGCCACACCTGGCGAAGACCGTCCTCGACGGAGCCGACGACCTGGGCGAGGTCGCCGAAGATCACGAACTCGTGGGGAATCACACGGCCAGCCGAGTCTCGGCGCCCGAGAGGATCCTCGATGCGAAGCGCAACACGCCCATCTCGGCGGTGCCACGCAGTCAGCGCGTCTCCAGCGTCGTCGAACGCGCGTTCGTAGTCCGGGAGTGGGTCGCTGAGTCCGGCGTCGAGAAGAAACCGAAAACCCCAATTACGGCCCCGAGTGGACCAGATGATGTCCGAGGGTCCGGAACTGGTGCTCACTTCGGGTTCCTGATCACCTTGTCGTCGACGCCCTGCTCGAGGTCCAGCTTGAACTGCGTCAGTGTCGCTCGCAGGTAATCGTGCTGAGCGCGGGCCTGCGAATTCATCTCTCTGAGTTTCGGTCCCACCAACCGCGCCGCGTCCGCCAGGATGGGCAGCGCGACGGCGGCGATCTTTTTCGCCTTTCCGCCCTTACCTGGGTTGACCAGTGCCAGAAGCTTTTCGATCGACGCGAATTTCTGACCTGTCAGACCTGCTGCCAGCAACTCTGCGCCGTCGGCGAGCGAGTCGAGCACTTTGCCGGGAATGTCGTGCTTCTCCTGCCATTGCACACGGCGCTGAAGCGGCAGAATCGACGCCACCGGGAGTACGAGATCGAGACCGATGCGCCGGGTCATGTCGATATTAAGCGTCTGTGAACCAGTGGACTCGCGCTCGAACTTGGCGGAGGACAGCAGCAGGAAGTCTTCCCCGATGGACAGGGCGGCGGGGGTGTCGATGAGTTCGGCGATAGTCGATCGGAGCTGTTCGATGTCTGCTGCTGCATTGAGAATGATCAGATCGCGGAAAGTGTCGACGTCCCAGTCCGGGAACAGATCCGCTTTCGAGAGCGCCAGGATCCACACCCGAGGGAACTCGACGATGGGCCCGTCCTCGAGCAAGTCGCCCTTGATTCGTAAGAGCCCCTGACGAAAGCTGAACATCAACGACTTCAGGTACAGCTCTTCGTCGCGTCGGTGGTCGAGTAATTTTTGTCCGTCGACCAGCAGGAAGGCGACGTCGGACCGAAGTAGAGAACGGAAGGTGTCGGTGCGGCGCTCGCTCTCCATCGCGCTGCTGGGCTCGGTCTCGAACCATTCGCCTGGATAGTCGTGCCATGCGAGTCGGAGGACGTCGAAGGGCCGCTTCTTGGCGGCGTCGGTGTCTGCGCCTTTGAGTTTGACCGAGAAGTAATGAGTCGTCGCCTTGTACTGGGTTTGTCTCGGTGCCGTCGCGAGATCCCGCATGCGGAGGTAGTTCCTGTAGAGCCGATTCCCTTGGCCGATGTCATCGGCAACGAGGTCCCAGAGATCGTTCGCGTAGCCCCCATCCTGGGTCGGCCCGAAAAACGACGACAGCAAAACAGTCTTGCCCGAACCGCTCTCGCCGAAAACAGCGATGTGTTGCTCTCGAACCCTGGGAAATTTGGCCATGGCAGGGAAGGTACAACACACGGCGTGAGCGCCTCTGCTGCGACAAGAGACCGCAGGTGAAACGTGCACGCAGTGCCGCCACCTTCGGTACCCAGAGCTGCACCTCTCGGCCGTAACCTACCGGTCTCGGGTACATCTACGACTTCGAGAATCGATAGACGCATAATTAGCCACGAAAATTCGTCTGCTTCAATTCCATCATGACCGAACCGGTAGAGATCACAACGACACCACCCACCATTGGTGACACACTCCAAGTGCGACGCCTAGAGGGCGGCACCGCTACCGGGACCGTAGTCGAGGACTTCGCCGACTACTTGCTGACCGTCCCTGCCGCCGGCCGAGACCGGGCCATGCCCCATCGATGGGCCATCGCGTCGGAGGACGGAACGCTGATCTTCGCCGACGACGCCGACATCATCGAGCACCACAAATCCGAACCATCGACGACAGCACCGACAGACGTCAGCGACAAGACCTGACCGGTGGACATCTACTCAATTCTGGTCGCCTCGGCTATCGGGTCCGCGGCCGTACTAAGCATTGCCATACCAGCCCTGTTGGCCATGACGATCATCGACATCACGCGAGCGCTGCGAAACCGCACCAAGGGTTCCCCAGGCCAACACCCGGTGTCAGCACGAAGTGCAGCCAACTTCTGACACTGACAAACGTCATCGACACTACTGATCCTCGCGTTGATCGCCCTCGCTGATGGAAGTCGATTCACGTCGCGATCACCCCATTTCCACACGCCACTGAGTGCATCGCGAACTTCGCTACCGGCCCGACGATGGCGTAGGCGTGTGGTACGCATGGGAGTACTCACGGAGTCGATCACGGACATCGTCGTCCAGGTCTGGGCCACTGGGCAGATTCAAGGCCCACCACAACCGGCGCCGATACTCCGCACCCGAAATCCCGAACGCCACGAAGATGTCTTCGTCATCGGCACCTCCATAGGGTTCCCAGCGCACCGCGAACCCCACAAAAGTCTCTGCCGACCGCTCTTCCGTCATACCGATGATTCTGGTCGACGTATCGACCGTCCGCACATCGGCCGCCCACCCCCACCACAGCCTTGAACACCCCGACCTGTGGTGCCGATTGTGCAGTTCACTTCTGCACTCAGAATGTCAGAAGACAACTGCAATCACGGGTAAAACCCCAGCAAATCGTGCAGCCTACTTCTGAAACTGACAGACTCGGCCCTGGAAGGCCGTTCTCGATCGTCCGTTATGACGATGGTCAAAACGCACACCCAAACCCGCAGGAAGCTGCTGCGCCGCGGGTTTCGGTCACAGCGGGCCCGACGCCTCTTCAGATCGGTCGCTCGGGGGTGATTGGTGAGCGCAACCGAAACTCGCCTCTACGAGGCGAGTCCTGCGAAAGTGGTTTTGCTCGCTCGATGAATGAGTTGGCGATGATGTTTTTGATCGATGCGCCGGCGTAACCGCGGTCGGTAAACTCATCGGCGTCCGCGCGGTGATCACAGCGCCGCGGGGTCTTAATGGGCTCGTTGCTGTGTCACCGTGTCGCCTCCGCATACTCGGGAGCCGCAGTGTCGGAACTTGGGCTGGAAACTAAAGGATCATCCGCCGCGTCGCGTTTGAGGCGATCCTGGTTGCGGTCCGCCGAGTTTCGAGCTTCGGCTTCCGCTGCTTTCGCTGCGGTCACCGCATTCATCAGCGTCGCCCACTTGTCGTAGCGCTTTGACACGGCCGTAGCCGTTACGCCTAAGTGCCTGCTGACGGCGGCGAAGTTGCCTTGAGTGTCTGGATGGTTCTGATACATGTGGGCGGTTAGCCAGACAGCGTCATCAAGGCCACCACGCTCGTCGAAGAGAGTGATGAGCTGGGCTGTCGCTTCGTTGGTCTGCGCGCTCTCGGCCTTAGGCGGCACCTCGACATCGGGGGCGGTGGTGTTGGGTGGGCCCGAGGCGCGGAGCCGAGGCGCGCTGATGACGATGGAGATCATCTCGCTCATCGTCATCACCATGAGGGGGGCAAGCGCTCCGATCGCCCCTGCAACCGAGGCATCGAGATCTGTCACCGTTAACACTGCGTGGTACGCGTTTCCCGCCATGCTGGCCAGGCCGGTAAGGGCAAAGACCGCGATAATGAATCTTCGACCAACGATGGTTCGCCGGTCGGAGTGCTGAGACAGCGCGATTCGGAAGATGCCGGCCGCGAGGATCGGGCCGTCCAGCACTACGGGGATTACCCACGCCAAGTCGCGCGCGCCTGCCATAGCTGCCAGGTCATAAAGCGTCACGAAGCTGAGAGCGAAGCTTGATGCTGTGACCGCGAAAGCGACTATAAGCCCGATTACGAGCGCCCACACGATGACAGCAGGGTGTATTTCGACCGAAGGTGCCTCAGAGGGGCTCCCAGGGTCTTCGATGGCGGCTTGCGAGTTACGGTGGTTCATAGGTCACAGCTCCTTGGTTGTCTGTGGCCGATGGCCCCGGTGGTGTGTCAGCACTGCCGGGGCCCTGCAGGTGGTAGTCAGGCCTGGGCGTTTCAGCTCGCCGTCTTACCGCTGCTTCGACGACTTTTGCTTGAAGTGGCCTGGGTAGGTCTCTAGGAGAGCGTGCTCGATGATTTCGCGGATGGTGTCGCCGGTTTCATCCATGACCGAGTCGATGGCTTCTCGGTAGCTCATACCCAAACGCGTCGAGAATTGAATGACTGGTTCGGCCCTCTGACGGCGGGGTCGCCCCACCGGTCGGGGCGGGATCTTCGTTGCCCGTGCGACCTCAGCGGAGTCAACGGCTTCATCGGCGGCGGGACGGGGCCCTCTGCGTGGGATGCTCAGGTCGGGTTCGCTACTCACTGTCGCTACCTTTCACGAATGCGTGAACGCATGCATTAATTAATGATTTTTGAAAATACCTGCTGGTAAGCGGCAAGCACAGGGGAACCCTTGTCGAACTTGCCGTACCACTCCCCTGTCATTCGCGACTGGTCAACGATCGTCCGGTTCGGGATGATGGGGCTGAGCTGAAGTCCTGTTTCATGTAGAAGCTCAAGCGCCTTGGTGGACACCTTCGTCATCACCGTGTCCTTCACAGCTCCGACGACAATCCCTGCTTCGTGGAGGTTGACCGTCGCCCCGATCTTCTCGCGGCTTGCTCGGAACTTTTGGACACTCTCTCGCGCCCCCTCGACCCCGTCGAGTCCGTCTTGATTGGCCGTGGCCGCATAGACAACAAGCGTGGAAGCAGCCAGCGCGTTCTGGGTCAGAAGACCACCCTGCCGGTTTGGGCAGTCGATGACTACGACATTCGAGGAGTGTCCCTCTAATGCCACGGCGAGGCGTAGCTCTGCATGGTCTTCGTAGTCCTTTTCGCGATTCGAGAGGGACCGCGCTGAAGGAAGAATTCGCAGACGTTCGGACCACTCGGTGGGAATTGCCAGGTCATCAGCCCACCCCTCCGGATTCGAGTCCGCAAGGATCGCTCCCACATGCTTCCAGGATTCGTCTGGATAACTGCCGACCCACTTGGTGGCAGCACCTCTAGGGTCCAGATCTATCAAGGTGGTGGAATTTCCAGCCGCCGCCGAAACCATCGCCAGCGATACAGCTGTGGTGGTTTTCGTGACGCCCCCGGCCTCGCTATACACCATGATTACCTTCATGAACTCATGCTAGCACTAACTCACTCACTCACGCGTTCGTTCACTCACTAGTTATCTAACTCACGCGTTCGTTCACTCACTAGTTATCTAACTCACGCGTTCAGTCACTCACTAGATAACTAACTACTTAACGCATGCGTGCATGAGTGCGTGATTGCGTGCGTGCGTGATTGCGTGCGTGAGTGCAAGACCTAAAGACAGAACGCACTAGTTCATGCAAGCATTAATTAATTAATGCTTGCATGAACTAGTGCGTTCTGTCTTTAGGTCTTGCACTCACGCACGCAATCACGCACGCACGCAATCACGCACTCATGCACGCATGCGTTAAGTAGTTAGTTATCTAGTGAGTGACTGAACGCGTGAGTTAGATAACTAGTGAGTGAACGAACGCGTGAGTTAGATAACTAGTGAGTGAACGAACGCGTGAGTGAGTGAGTTAGTGCTAGCATGAGTTCATGAAGGTAATCATGGTGTATAGCGAGGCCGGGGGCGTCACGAAAACCACCACAGCTGTATCGCTGGCGATGGTTTCGGCGGCGGCTGGAAATTCCACCACCTTGATAGATCTGGACCCTAGAGGTGCTGCCACCAAGTGGGTCGGCAGTTATCCAGACGAATCCTGGAAGCATGTGGGAGCGATCCTTGCGGACTCGAATCCGGAGGGGTGGGCTGATGACCTGGCAATTCCCACCGAGTGGTCCGAACGTCTGCGAATTCTTCCTTCAGCGCGGTCCCTCTCGAATCGCGAAAAGGACTACGAAGACCATGCAGAGCTACGCCTCGCCGTGGCATTAGAGGGACACTCCTCGAATGTCGTAGTCATCGACTGCCCAAACCGGCAGGGTGGTCTTCTGACCCAGAACGCGCTGGCTGCTTCCACGCTTGTTGTCTATGCGGCCACGGCCAATCAAGACGGACTCGACGGGGTCGAGGGGGCGCGAGAGAGTGTCCAAAAGTTCCGAGCAAGCCGCGAGAAGATCGGGGCGACGGTCAACCTCCACGAAGCAGGGATTGTCGTCGGAGCTGTGAAGGACACGGTGATGACGAAGGTGTCCACCAAGGCGCTTGAGCTTCTACATGAAACAGGACTTCAGCTCAGCCCCATCATCCCGAACCGGACGATCGTTGACCAGTCGCGAATGACAGGGGAGTGGTACGGCAAGTTCGACAAGGGTTCCCCTGTGCTTGCCGCTTACCAGCAGGTATTTTCAAAAATCATTAATTAATGCATGCGTTCACGCATTCGTGAAAGGTAGCGACAGTGAGTAGCGAACCCGACCTGAGCATCCCACGCAGAGGGCCCCGTCCCGCCGCCGATGAAGCCGTTGACTCCGCTGAGGTCGCACGGGCAACGAAGATCCCGCCCCGACCGGTGGGGCGACCCCGCCGTCAGAGGGCCGAACCAGTCATTCAATTCTCGACGCGTTTGGGTATGAGCTACCGAGAAGCCATCGACTCGGTCATGGATGAAACCGGCGACACCATCCGCGAAATCATCGAGCACGCTCTCCTAGAGACCTACCCAGGCCACTTCAAGCAAAAGTCGTCGAAGCAGCGGTAAGACGGCGAGCTGAAACGCCCAGGCCTGACTACCACCTGCAGGGCCCCGGCAGTGCTGACACACCACCGGGGCCATCGGCCACAGACAACCAAGGAGCTGTGACCTATGAACCACCGTAACTCGCAAGCCGCCATCGAAGACCCTGGGAGCCCCTCTGAGGCACCTTCGGTCGAAATACACCCTGCTGTCATCGTGTGGGCGCTCGTAATCGGGCTTATAGTCGCTTTCGCGGTCACAGCATCAAGCTTCGCTCTCAGCTTCGTGACGCTTTATGACCTGGCAGCTATGGCAGGCGCGCGCGACTTGGCGTGGGTAATCCCCGTAGTGCTGGACGGCCCGATCCTCGCGGCCGGCATCTTCCGAATCGCGCTGTCTCAGCACTCCGACCGGCGAACCATCGTTGGTCGAAGATTCATTATCGCGGTCTTTGCCCTTACCGGCCTGGCCAGCATGGCGGGAAACGCGTACCACGCAGTGTTAACGGTGACAGATCTCGATGCCTCGGTTGCAGGGGCGATCGGAGCGCTTGCCCCCCTCATGGTGATGACGATGAGCGAGATGATCTCCATCGTCATCAGCGCGCCTCGGCTCCGCGCCTCGGGCCCACCCAACACCACCGCCCCCGATGTCGAGGTGCCGCCTAAGGCCGAGAGCGCGCAGACCAACGAAGCGACAGCCCAGCTCATCACTCTCTTCGACGAGCGTGGTGGCCTTGATGACGCTGTCTGGCTAACCGCCCACATGTATCAGAACCATCCAGACACTCAAGGCAACTTCGCCGCCGTCAGCAGGCACTTAGGCGTAACGGCTACGGCCGTGTCAAAGCGCTACGACAAGTGGGCGACGCTGATGAATGCGGTGACCGCAGCGAAAGCAGCGGAAGCCGAAGCTCGAAACTCGGCGGACCGCAACCAGGATCGCCTCAAACGCGACGCGGCGGATGATCCTTTAGTTTCCAGCCCAAGTTCCGACACTGCGGCTCCCGAGTATGCGGAGGCGACACGGTGACACAGCAACGAGCCCATTAAGACCCCGCGGCGCTGTGATCACCGCGCGGACGCCGATGAGTTTACCGACCGCGGTTACGCCGGCGCATCGATCAAAAACATCATCGCCAACTCATTCATCGAGCGAGCAAAACCACTTTCGCAGGACTCGCCTCGTAGAGGCGAGTTTCGGTTGCGCTCACCAATCACCCCCGAGCGACCGATCTGAAGAGGCGTCGGGCCCGCTGTGACCGAAACCCGCGGCGCAGCAGCTTCCTGCGGGTTTGGGTGTGCGTTTTGACCATCGTCATAACGGACGATCGAGAACGGCCTTCCAGGGCCGAGTCTGTCAGTTTCAGAAGTAGGCTGCACGATTTGCTGGGGTTTTACCCGTGATTGCAGTTGTCTTCTGACATTCTGAGTGCAGAAGTGAACTGCACAATCGGCACCACAGGTCGGGGTGTTCAAGGCTGTGGTGGGGGTGGGCGGCCGATGTGCGGACGGTCGATACGTCGACCAGAATCATCGGTATGACGGAAGAGCGGTCGGCAGAGACTTTTGTGGGGTTCGCGGTGCGCTGGGAACCCTATGGAGGTGCCGATGACGAAGACATCTTCGTGGCGTTCGGGATTTCGGGTGCGGAGTATCGGCGCCGGTTGTGGTGGGCCTTGAATCTGCCCAGTGGCCCAGACCTGGACGACGATGTCCGTGATCGACTCCGTGAGTACTCCCATGCGTACCACACGCCTACGCCATCGTCGGGCCGGTAGCGAAGTTCGCGATGCACTCAGTGGCGTGTGGAAATGGGGTGATCGCGACGTGAATCGACTTCCATCAGCGAGGGCGATCAACGCGAGGATCAGTAGTGTCGATGACGTTTGTCAGTGTCAGAAGTTGGCTGCACTTCGTGCTGACACCGGGTGTTGGCCTGGGGAACCCTTGGTGCGGTTTCGCAGCGCTCGCGTGATGTCGATGATCGTCATGGCCAACAGGGCTGGTATGGCAATGCTTAGTACGGCCGCGGACCCGATAGCCGAGGCGACCAGAATTGAGTAGATGTCCACCGGTCAGGTCTTGTCGCTGACGTCTGTCGGTGCTGTCGTCGATGGTTCGGATTTGTGGTGCTCGATGATGTCGGCGTCGTCGGCGAAGATCAGCGTTCCGTCCTCCGACGCGATGGCCCATCGATGGGGCATGGCCCGGTCTCGGCCGGCGGCAGGGACGGTCAGCAAGTAGTCGGCGAAGTCCTCGACTACGGTCCCGGTAGCGGTGCCGCCCTCTAGGCGTCGCACTTGGAGTGTGTCACCAATGGTGGGTGGTGTCGTTGTGATCTCTACCGGTTCGGTCATGATGGAATTGAAGCAGACGAATTTTCGTGGCTAATTATGCGTCTATCGATTCTCGAAGTCGTAGATGTACCCGAGACCGGTAGGTTACGGCCGAGAGGTGCAGCTCTGGGTACCGAAGGTGGCGGCACTGCGTGCACGTTTCACCTGCGGTCTCTTGTCGCAGCAGAGGCGCTCACGCCGTGTGTTGTACCTTCCCTGCCATGGCCAAATTTCCCAGGGTTCGAGAGCAACACATCGCTGTTTTCGGCGAGAGCGGTTCGGGCAAGACTGTTTTGCTGTCGTCGTTTTTCGGGCCGACCCAGGATGGGGGCTACGCGAACGATCTCTGGGACCTCGTTGCCGATGACATCGGCCAAGGGAATCGGCTCTACAGGAACTACCTCCGCATGCGGGATCTCGCGACGGCACCGAGACAAACCCAGTACAAGGCGACGACTCATTACTTCTCGGTCAAACTCAAAGGCGCAGACACCGACGCCGCCAAGAAGCGGCCCTTCGACGTCCTCCGACTCGCATGGCACGACTATCCAGGCGAATGGTTCGAGACCGAGCCCAGCAGCGCGATGGAGAGCGAGCGCCGCACCGACACCTTCCGTTCTCTACTTCGGTCCGACGTCGCCTTCCTGCTGGTCGACGGACAAAAATTACTCGACCACCGACGCGACGAAGAGCTGTACCTGAAGTCGTTGATGTTCAGCTTTCGTCAGGGGCTCTTACGAATCAAGGGCGACTTGCTCGAGGACGGGCCCATCGTCGAGTTCCCTCGGGTGTGGATCCTGGCGCTCTCGAAAGCGGATCTGTTCCCGGACTGGGACGTCGACACTTTCCGCGATCTGATCATTCTCAATGCAGCAGCAGACATCGAACAGCTCCGATCGACTATCGCCGAACTCATCGACACCCCCGCCGCCCTGTCCATCGGGGAAGACTTCCTGCTGCTGTCCTCCGCCAAGTTCGAGCGCGAGTCCACTGGTTCACAGACGCTTAATATCGACATGACCCGGCGCATCGGTCTCGATCTCGTACTCCCGGTGGCGTCGATTCTGCCGCTTCAGCGCCGTGTGCAATGGCAGGAGAAGCACGACATTCCCGGCAAAGTGCTCGACTCGCTCGCCGACGGCGCAGAGTTGCTGGCAGCAGGTCTGACAGGTCAGAAATTCGCGTCGATCGAAAAGCTTCTGGCACTGGTCAACCCAGGTAAGGGCGGAAAGGCGAAAAAGATCGCCGCCGTCGCGCTGCCCATCCTGGCGGACGCGGCGCGGTTGGTGGGACCGAAACTCAGAGAGATGAATTCGCAGGCCCGCGCTCAGCACGATTACCTGCGAGCGACACTGACGCAGTTCAAGCTGGACCTCGAGCAGGGCGTCGACGACAAGGTGATCAGGAACCCGAAGTGAGCACCAGTTCCGGACCCTCGGACATCATCTGGTCCACTCGGGGCCGTAATTGGGGTTTTCGGTTTCTTCTCGACGCCGGACTCAGCGACCCACTCCCGGACTACGAACGCGCGTTCGACGACGCTGGAGACGCGCTGACTGCGTGGCACCGCCGAGATGGGCGTGTTGCGCTTCGCATCGAGGATCCTCTCGGGCGCCGAGACTCGGCTGGCCGTGTGATTCCCCACGAGTTCGTGATCTTCGGCGACCTCGCCCAGGTCGTCGGCTCCGTCGAGGACGGTCTTCGCCAGGTGTGGCCATTGGTAGCCGAGATATACGCGGCCATTTGGGACACCCCCACCGCGCCGGGTGGTTGACAGCGTGCACCGGATCCGTCGCGACGCCGACCTATCGAGCTGACATCCCACACCTTCACCGGCGCGCCCAGTAGGGACCGCGCACGTCCCCTAAGGCTTCGCTCAGGCTTGTTCGGTCGGTAGGCCGAAGTCCTCGGTCATATTCGACACTTCGAGCGACGATGGCGCACCCCGACGGCGGTCAGCGTTCGTCGCCACCTCACGGTGAACACGATAGGTTCGCACAGAGTTGACCTGGTGGACGATTAACAGGAGACCCGGCGATAAGCTCCGGCAATGGACCAGACCCCCGCAGGCGGCGCCGCCAAGAAGTGCCATGTCTGACGAATCCAACGTCCTCGACCAGCTCATCGCCCGCATTGATGACGACACCCTTCGAACCCGGCTTTCCTCCGAGGTCGAACTTCTCCGCGGGTCCCGCCGCTTCGGCCTTGTTTTCGACCGCCATCTGCCCGAGTCCGTTCGCCTTCCCGACCACCCCGTCCGAAAAGGGATCCGTGTCGCACTACGCGACGAAACGTCCCCCGAAACCTGGCTCGTCGACCACTTCACCGACCGAACCCGTGAGAGAGCAGTCCTCAGTGGAGACGGAGGTACGCGCCACGTTGCCGACCTTGTCGTTGTCCGAGAATTCGACGAGCCAATCTATCCAGGACTCCGTACTGTCGAACGGATCGAAAACGGGCCATCAGACGCGCCGTGGCACATCGTCATCAACGGCGAAAATTTCCACGCCCTCCAGGCCTTGCGGTCGACTCACCGCAACAAAGTCGACCTGATCTACATCGACCCTCCCTACAACACGGGGAATGATGGCTGGATCTACAACGACCGTTACGTCGACCAGAATGATCGGGCCAAATCCTCGAAATGGTTGTCGTTCATGGAACGGCGTCTGCTGATCGCCCGAGACCTCCTCAAGTCGACCGGGGTCATCATCGTGGCAATAGGTGACGAGGAGCACCACCGACTACGCATGCTGCTCGACCAAGTATTCGGAAGTGCAAATTTCATTTCGAACGTCGTATGGCAGGGCGGTCGTAAGAACGATTCCCGATATATCTCCAACGGGGCCGACTACATGTTCTTCTACGCCCGCGACTTGGAAGCGTTGAGCGCTGCTGGGACGCGGTGGCGCGAGGAGAAGGTAGGCGTTCACGCTGCCCTGCAGAAGGCTCAAAGCATCTGGGAGGCCAGCAGTGCCGACATCGACAACGCCAACACCGAATGGAAGCGTTGGCTTCGTGCCAAGAAAACAGGCGGGGAAATCACCGATTCGGTAGCGCGTTACGACCTACTCGACCCGGCAACAGGACGCCCCATCAACACTTACCAGGACATCACATGGCCTGGCGGTGGCGGTGGAACCTACCAGGTCAAACATCCTGTGACCGGTAAGCCGGTGAAGTCTCCCTCCAGAGGCTGGCTGTACAAGGACCCAGCGCGCATGGAGAGAGAAATTGCTGAAGGGCGCGTCTGGTTCGGAGACGACGAGTCGACAATTCCCCGCAAGATAACGTTTTTGGACGAAATGGATGAGCAGGTTGCCTTGTCTGTGTTTACGCAGGACCGCAAGGCGTCGAATACCCAGTTTCGGAACATTATTGGAGACCTGCGATTTCCGAACCCGAAGGATCGCGATGTCCTCATGCGATGGATCGGTCTCGTTGCACCCGCTGATGCTATTGTGCTGGATTTCTTCGGCGGCTCGGGAACAACCTGTGATGCTGTCATGGAATTGAATAGGCAGGACAACGGAACCCGACAGGCGATCTTGGTGACCAACAACGAGATCGGGGCCACCGAAGCGAAGAAACTACGCAAGGCTGGTCTTCATCCAGGCGATGATGAGTGGGAGTCGAAAGGCGTCTTCGAGCACGTTTGCAGGCCTCGTATCTCGACCGTTGTTTCCGGTCACCGCCCAGATGGCACCATTTATTCGCAGGGACTGCCTGCGAACGTGGAGATGTTCGACCTGACCTACCTCGATCCAGGCATGGTTCGCAGGGGCCGTGAGTTTGAGGCCGTCGCTCCTCTGATGTGGCTCGAAGCCGGCGCACGCGGCCCCCGGATTGATCGAATCCCCGACAAGGGTTGGGCGCTGACTGGCAGCTACGGCGTGTTGTTCGACGTCGACGTGCTGGTGGAGTTCGCTCGGGCAATCGCCAGCGAGTCTGTGACTGGGGCTTCGCCTACGGTTGTGTTTGTCATTACAGACTCCGAAGCCGAGTACCAGCGAGCCGTCGAGCGCCTCCCGGTTGGCGTCAACACCGTGCAACTCTATGAGGATTACCTGTCGAACTACACCATCAACATCGCTGGTGGCGCGCGGTGAAATTTACTCTGGAGCCCTACCAGAGCTCGGCGGTCGAATCCGTGCTCGCCAACCTCGCCAAAGCCCGTGCCGGATACCTCGACGATGGTGAACGCACTGCGGTGGGCCTGACCGCTCCCACCGGTGCCGGTAAGACCGTCATCGCCACGGCGGTGCTTGAGGGGATCTACAAAGGCACGTCGATCAGGGCTGCCAACCCCAACATGACGGTCTTGTGGATCACTGACGACCGAGCACTCAACGCCCAGACCATCGCAAAAATCACCCAGGCATCGGGAGGCGCGATCGACATCAACCGCATCCGCTTCATCGCTGAGGACGACCACCGCACCCTGCAACAAGGTCATATCTACTTTGTCCACATCCAGGCAATGCAGAAGAACTCGACGTTGCACGCTGTGCGCGCCGACGGCACTCCTAACGACAAACGAACCCACGGCGCATGGGACATGATCGCCAACACCGTCCGCGAACGTGGCGAGGACTTCCTTGTCATCTGGGACGAAGCGCACCGCGGCTCCGGCACCAAGAACACCGACCGCAAGTCGATCGCCGGAACCATTGTCGACGGTGGCACCACGAACATCGGCACCAACCAACCGCCCGCTCCAGTCGTACTGGGCATCTCAGCCACCCCCGATCGCTTCCTCGCCGCTATGAACGCCGCAAATCGGACACCGCGCTTGGTCGAAGTCAAAGCCGGCGACGTCCGTGAGTCTGGTCTTCTCAAAGACCGCATCCTGCTGCGAAGCCTGGGGGAGTCGCAGTCGGCTGACAACACGATGCTCGCCCTCGCCGTGGAGGATCTGAGGTCTTCCGATGCATCCTGGCGAAGCCACCACGAAGCCACCGGCGACCGGCTCGTCGAGCCGCTTCTGGTCGTTCAAGTCGAACAAGGGCTTTCGCCGGCGAAGGAAGAAGCAAGGCTCGCCGAAATCCTCGCAGTAATGGAATCGACATGGCCGAAGCTCTCCGACTACGCGATTGCTCACGCCTTCGGCGATCACGCCCAGTACAAGGTTGGTGACAAGACGATTCGTTACCTTCCTCCCGAGGCGATCTCCGGCGACGACCAGGCACGCGTGGTGCTGTTCAAATCGGCGTTGACCACCGGCTGGGACTGCCCGCGAGCAGAAGTGATGATTTCGTTCCAGAACAAGGACAGCTACACCGAGATCGCCCAGCTCATCGGCCGACTGGTCCGAACACCGCTGGCCAAGCGCATCGAGGGGGGCGACGAGCGACTGGGGGAGGTGGCGGCCTACCTGCCAGGGTTCCGAACCGAGCACGTGGCGCGAGTAGTGAACGCGCTGACCGAAGACGAGACTGTCGAGATCGACATCGTCATCGCCCCCGTCCTATGCGGGAGATCGACAGCTGTTCCCCCGGCGTTGTTCGACCTGCTGGACACGCTTCCCTCGTACACCAGACAGAGGACATCGTTCGGTTCCCGCACCGGGCAGTTGATGCGACTGGCCGCAACGCTCACGGAGCATGGTCTGATCGATCAAGGCTCGGCCAAGGCCAAGCGATGGATCGTCGATCAGATGCACGCGGCCGACAGTCAGCGAAGCAGCGAGATCGACGCCAAGGTCGACGACATCATGTCGCTGTCCATCAGTACGACGATGGTCTCCTACGGAGAATCAATCATGCAGAGTGTCGGTAAAACCGACACCCCAACTAATGAACGCGACCTTGAAGGTTACTTCCAGCGAGCCAAGCGTTTGCTCCCGGACGGATCCGCCAACTGGTATTTCAACGAGCTCTGCGACCGCGGCGAGGACGAAATCGATGCATCCGCGCGTCTGGTTGCGATGGCCGATCTTGGATTCGCATCCGTCGTGGAGAACCAGGCGACGCTTCTGATCACCGACTGGCGAAATCAACACGCTGCGAAGGTATCTGCCAAACCCCGCCATATCCGCGACCAGACAGAACCGCTCTGGCACCTCGGCTCGGAACCGATGCTCCCCACCACCGTCGAGACGCGCGATACTTATCCGGCCGCTACAGAGAAGATTCGTGGTAACACCGTCGAGTCCATCGAAACATACCCGGCGCACCTTTTCGTCATCCCAGACGGCAAGCCCCACGCCGGCCGCTTTCCTGTCGACACGTCCCGGTCGTCGTGGGAAGCGGAGGTGCTCGATGCCGAACTAGCAGTCGAGACTCTCGTCGGGTGGTATCGCAACCCCTCGTCAGGTCGGCACGCGCTCGCAGTTCCTTATGAATTCGGGGACAAGCACCAACTGATGCACCCCGATTTCCTGTTCTGGCACGACGACGGTGATGGAGAGTACGTCATGGACATCGTCGATCCGCACAGGTTTGATCTCGCTGATACTTCGTCGAAGTGGTCGACGCTCGCGCGTTATGCCCATGAACATCCAGATCGAGTCCGCCGCTGTCTCGCCGTCGCCGAGGTGAGTGGGGCGCTACGAGCGTTGGACCTCACAGCAGCCGGAATTGAGGCGCGGATTGCCGCAGCGACCAACCAGAACCTTATCGAGGCCCTGTTCGCCGCAGAAGGAATGGCCTATCCCTGAGACCCGGATCGTTGGCAACCAGGGGAGGCTAGCAACTACTTTGTTGGTCTACGTGACTGAGTCCGACATCCCTGTCACCTTGGCAATTCGGGACACGGTTTGGGGGTTCCCGTTGCTACGCGCGCTATTTCAGGTACCGGTATAGCGTCGATCGGGATACGCCCACGACGTCTCGGATATCGGCCAGTGACATGCCGCCGGCACGCATTCGCCGGGCCTGCTTGATCTTCGCCTCCGACATCGATCGCGGTCGGCCACCCGTTCGGCCCTGCGCCCGCGCGGCCGCCAGCCCGAGCTGCGTGCGCTCGCGGATGAGGTTGCGCTCGAACTCCGCCAGGGCACCGAAAATCGAGTAGATCAACTTGCCGCCCGAGGTGGTTGTGTCGATCGACTCCGTCAGCGACCGAAACCCCACACCATCGGAGTCGAGATCTTCGACCGTCTGTAGAAGGTGGGGGAGTGATCGCCCGAGACGGTCGAGCCGCCACACCACCAGAGTGTCCCCGGACCGCAGATGCGAGAACAGGTCCGACAACTCCGGCCGTGACGTCGTCGCGCCGCTCGCCGTCTCCACCCACACTCGCGAACACCCCGCAGCGCTGAGAGCGTCCCTCTGCGCATCGGCGCTCTGCTCGGTCGTCGACACCCTCGCGTACCCCAAAAGTTCACCCACAACGATCAAGTGTGTCAGAACTCGTCATATAGACACATTGCGTTCGGCAGGTTTTGGACATGAGTTTTGACACATACATTGCTCGTCGACCCTGTGTCAATAGCTCGATGTGTCTAAAACGATGGTTAAAGACACGTAGTCATAAGTGAGCGCCTAGGTTCGGACGATCGGGCAGTCAAAGCACCAAAGGAGCAATCTAGCGTTTTCGCTAGATTACTTGAGAGGTGTCAAGTGCAGCGCACTTCTGAACTCGTGCACTCGTCTTCTGAAACTGACAAACGCCATCAACGCCAGCCGCGAAGGTGACGAATTCTGCGTCAGCAAACTCGACCGACTCTCCCGATCGGCCGGCGACCTCCACGAAACCGTGAACCGACTGGTCGCCAGGGGAGTGGCATTGTCGATCGACGGGAAGGTCTACGACCCGTCGGACCCCATGGGCAAGATGTTCATCGGAATGCTCGGTCTGATGGCCGAATTCGAATCCGACCTCATCCGAGCCCGCACCCGCGACGCCATCGCCGCAGCCGCCGCGGCCGGCAAGATGAAAGGACGGCCCCACACACTCACACCAGAAGAGCGCGCATACCTACTTCAGGTGTATGAGACACGGCAGTTCAAGATCGAAACGCTCTGCAAGAACACCGGATTGAAACGATCCGCCCTCTACAACAACCTCACCCTCGCGCGGGACGAGCGAGACGCTCTGGCTGTCGCGAGAGGTGAGTAGTGCAGTCCACTTCTGAAACAGTGCAGCCGTATTCTGAAACTGACACCTAGAATCCGAGGTGCAGGACGACTGACAATCTGGGATTTAGGCCGTTCTAGAATCTATTGTTTCAGTACTTGCATCAAAAATTCAGCGTTGTTACGGGTCTTCTTCAACTGTCCAATCAACAGGTCAATTGCTTGCTGGGAATCGAGCCCGCTAAGGACGTGTCGCAACTTGTATACTATTGGCGCTTCGTCCGGGGCTAGGATCAGCTCATCTTTTCGGGTACTAGATGGGGAGACGTCGACGGCAGGAAAAACGCGGCGTTCGGCGATTTTCCGGTCCAGTTTCAGTTCTGCATTGCTGGTGCCCTTGAATTCCTCGAATATCACCGTGTCGCCGGTCGAGCCAGTCTCTACCAGGCATGTTGCAACGATGGTAAGTGACCCGCCATTCTCGATGTTCCGGGCGGCACCGAGGAATCGCTTCGGTGGGTATAGCGCTGCTGAGTCGATTCCACCGGACAAGATTCGGCCCGAGCCTGACGACGCATTATTGTAGGCACGGCCCAGTCGGGTAATCGAATCTAGCAGCACAACGACATCCTTACCATCTTCGACCAACCGTTTTGCGCGTTCGATAGCGAGCTCAGCGACCAACACATGGTCGGAAGGCGGCCGGTCGAAGGTTGACGAAATAATCTCTCCTTTCACCGATCTCTGCATATCGGTGACTTCTTCAGGCCGTTCGTCGATCAGCACAACCATCAAATAGCACTCGGGGTTGTTGGTAGAGATTGCATTAGCTATGTCCTGCAGAACCGTTGTTTTACCCGCTTTTGGAGGAGACTGGATCAGTGCACGTTGGCCTTTCCCGATCGGCATGATCAGATCGATTACTCGCGTGGTCAAGCGATCGGACGTTGTCTCGAGACGCAGTCTTTCATTCGGATAGAGTGGCGTTAGTCGGCCGAATTCAGGACGGCGTTTGGCGGCTTCGACGCCACCTCCATTTACGGTGTCCAGCTCAACTAACGAATTAAACTTCTGCCGCTGGTTTCGTTGTTCGGTCTCATGAACAATCCGAACCTTCCCAGTAATCGCATCACCCCGGCGAAGACCGTTCTTGCGAACCATGTTCATAGCGACGTAGACGTCGTCCGGGCCCGACATATAACTGGACGTGCGCAAAAAGGCGTAGTTGTCAAGGACATCGAGGATACCCGCGACGGGCTGCAAAACAGCATCATCATTGGAGTATCGATTGTCCTGTGGATCGCTGTCCTGTTGTTGATCGATTTCGCGTGGTCGTCGTCGGTTGCGTCCTCTTCCGCGACCATCACTGCGTGCGCCGTTACGATTTCGTCGGTTGTTCTTTCCGTCACCGTTCCGTCCCGTAGTCCGGTCGTCTGGTGTGTCATCCGCATCGGGTTCGGGCTGAGGATTGTTTGACCGTGGCTGACTCCCGTCTGGCTCTGCAATCTCTTCTGTCGATTTAGTTGTTGATTGCGAGACCTTTAGCGCTGTCGTCGCGTCGGCTCTATCAACAAACTCAGAGGTATTCGCATTCATCAGATCGGAAATCAATTGTACTAATTCAGGTTTCCGCATGCCTGATACGCCTTTAACGCCCATATCTGACGCAACCGACTTCAATTCTGGAAGCTTCATTGATGACAAGTCCTTGGGCGGCCAGTCGGCACCCGAGTCGGAACTCGACATTATTATAATGTCCGTGTTCGTCATAAGAAAATCCTTTCGATTCCAGTCTTGTTCCAGTGAATAAGGATAGTTCGGAAGATGTGAACTTTGCGAGATCGCGGTTTTTGCGCCTGATTATCTAGACGTATATTGGCGAGAAGAGAATCGGAGACAATCCGCGATGTCGGACATTGATCTTTGCTGGTGAACATTCGAGCTTGTGCCAGCGTTACGTCGTGAAGGACGATTTGTTACCCTGAACGCTACACGATACGGTCGGTGCGTTGGGATTGAGACCGACAGTACGCGAGGGTTCGTCAGATATCAAGTCTGATGCTCTTCAGCCGGAGTTTCCCTCGATGGTGGACGACTCCAGGAGGGTTCTCCTTTGTCCTTGGGGTGGCACGCGGACGTGAATATCGTTAGGTGGCGTTCTGCAGTTCGCCCGCAGAGCGAAATCTATTGGGCTGCTGCGATAATGACGAGTTGGTTCTGCGTGACCGCCTTAGCCTGCCCAGCGAACAATCTCCCTGCAACCGTTGGTTGTCGTGTCAGGACCTTGTCTCGCTTCTTGGGTGTCAGATTGCTCGCCCAAGGAACGACAACAGACGAGCCTGTTTGTCCGCACCTGGAGGCGGTGTCAGTTTGGGGCCGAAGGTGGTCGGGGAACGAATCACGATCAAGCGCGCGAGGGAGAACGACCGCGCAGCAAGATCGGGTTCCATGCGAACGTCTATGCCGACTGCGGACCCGATGTCCCAGGCATGCACGAGAGTATCGAGTGTCGACAACTCGACGAAGTCTGCAAGGGTCGATTGGGGTCGGCGGTCCACAAACCACGCCGGCGCGGGTTCAAGGAGGGTCTCCTCGACAATGGCGTGGGCGGTCGTGGACCGAGCGGCACGCCAGGTGGCCAGGGGGTTGTCACCTGCCAGGGCGCCCGGATTAGTAGACCCAGGTGGACCTACATCGGTGATGTAGTCGTGGCCCGCGAGGTGGTGGCGTAGCACTTCCAAGCTCCAGGTGACATGCCCTGCAACGTCGCGCAGTGACCAGTGTTTGCACGCCGACGCATTGCCCCATAAGTCTGTGGGAACAACGCTGAGCACCGCGTCGAAGGCGTCCTGGGACCGACGATAGTTATCCAAGATGTCGATATTTGTTGTTTCCATTGGTCCTTGCCGGGTTATCGTAGGAAAGCCTCTACAGAGACCGTCTGCTGCCCCTGCGGCTTGTGCATCTCGACTCTTGACTCTCCGATCTATCGAGCCAACACTTCAGTTATTGCCTGTGTCAGTTGTTCAGGCCCAGGAATCAACTCTTTATCGAGTGCCAGAGAGTACGGAATTACCGTCCCGCTGGGCCGACATACCCGTTTTGGGGGTGCCAGTAGCTCACAGTGCTCAGCCACGGTCGCAATAATCTCCGCCCCTAGACCGCACATTCGGTTCGAGTCGTCGATCACAACCAGTCTGCCAGTCTTCTGTACTGAGTTGAGAAGGCAATCCCAGTCGAGTGGGTAGATCGTCCGGGGATCGATTACCTCTAGATCCACCAGACCACTCATGCTCTCTGCCACGTGTAGCGCTGTGTCCACATGCTGCCCAACAGCCACTACCGTCAGATCCCGACCCTCCCGCAGGACGTTGCCTTGCCCGAGTGGGATCAGCTCAACTGACCCGGAGTCCATGGCCCCGAACGTCTCCAACAGCGATGAAGGGGCAAAGATGGCGACGGGATCGGGGTCCTGAATTGCAGACCGCAGCAGTCCATACGCATCTGCGGGTGTGCTTGGAATGACGGTCTTGATACCTGCGTGTGCGAGCAAGCTGTAGGGGCTGTCCGAGTGTTGCCCGGCCCACCCGTATCGCGAGCCGGATCCCGAGACCATGTACGTCACAGGTACCTGGACTTGGCCACCAGTCATCAAGGAAAACTTGTGGGCTTGGTTGACGATCTGTTCGAATACTAGATATATCAGGGATGAAATGGCGTACTCGATGACGGGTCGTTTACCGAGCATTGCAGCGCCGGTTGCGAAACTTGTAAATGCCTGCTCGGACAAGGGCATGTCCAGTACGCGTTCTGTTCCGAACTGTGGCAGCAGTCCCGCAGTGACCCCGCTCGCGCCGACTCCGACATCTTCGCCGATCACGAGTACGGCATCATCTGCTGCCATTTCGTCATGTAGTGCGCGGTTCAGTGCTTGAAGGTAACCGGGAATTGAGGGAGATTGCACGTCAGTCATTGGGTCACTCCTGTTTTGGCCGCGCCCAAGCCCGAGTAGAGGTACAAAAGCGCATCTCTCGGGTTTGGGGTCTCGGCTCCTCTGGCAAAATCAACAGCACGCGCAACTTCTTCTTTAACGGCACTGTCGATCTCGGTGACGGTTTCAGTGCGCAGTTTATTTCGAAGGGCAAGGATAGGGTCGCGCTGACGCCATTCGGCAACCTCGTCGATGTCGCGGAACTCGATTCCGAGCTTCTCAAGGATCGAATGGTGCCCGAAAAAGCGGTAGGTCAAGCACTCTAAGAACGCCGGACCGGCACCAAGTCTGCACCGCTCTATGAGTTCCTCGGCCTTACTTGATACGGCTTCTGCGTCCATACCGTCCACGGTATGCGCAGTCATCCCGAAACCTTCGGCGCGTCGTGCTGCGTTGCCGGCTAAGCCGGATTCGAGCTTGAGACTGGTGGCGTATCTGTTGTTCTCACAGACGAACAGCACAGGAAGAGACCATAGCGAGGCAAGATTGAAAGCTTCAAGCAGCACCCCTTGGCTCATAGCTCCGTCGCCGAAGAAGCTGACAACTATGTCCGAGCTGCCGCTCGTTTTTGCGACCCACGCAGCGCCGGTGCCAATTGCACCGCCAGCACCGACGATCCCGTTCGCGCCGAGGATGCCCAGCTCGATGTCAGCAGCATGCATAGATCCGCCGCGACCCTTGTTGAAACCTTCGACGGTGCCAAGAAGCTCCGCCAGAAGGCGACGCGGCTCCGCACCTTTAGCGAGGACGTGCCCGTGCCCCCGGTGAGTGCTGGTGATGTAGTCACGCGTCGTCAAGTGGGCGCACACGCCAGCAGCCACCGCTTCTTGACCAATATACGGATGAATCCCGCCGATTATCTCCCCTGAAATTGCCATCTCCAGACACTGTTCTTCGAACTCTCGAATCAGCTTCATCGAGCGATACAAAGCCACTTGATTTGCGGTCATGGTTCGTCAACCCTTTCCTAATTCCTCGGCACAAACATTTCGACCTGATGCTCGCTCTACGTCGCGAGTTGGGGAGACCGAACCAGCATTCTGTCGATATAGCGCAGAAGCGCAACGTCATCTGGGCGTCGAACGACAACAGATGTGAACTCATTAGTCTGCGGCGAAAGTATATTGTTGGAGTCGCGCGGAGCGGCGTCGAAAAGGACCTTGAGAATGGCATGTTCTTCTGGCGAATACGCTTCAAGCGATGTCAGCCAGTCGACGAGGGGCTGAGTTGCGACATATGTGCCGGCATGTCGAAGCAAGTCCACGAGGTGGGTCAAACGTACCGGGGGCTCGCTGGTCAGCACGAATCGGCTTCCTTCAATTGCCTGTCGTGTTGCGAGCTTGACGAGTCGGCTGGCTACATCGTTCACCGCGATCCACGGTTCTTCGAGCGCCGTATCGGGTGCAGCCCCCAGTTCGAGGATGATCCGCAGAACCCGCAACATGATGTCGCGCGCATTCCCTTGACCTGAGTGTGTATCTCCGACAACCCGGGGTAGCCGATAGATCGCGGCAGACACGCCCAGACGGTTCGCGGCGTGGACTAGTTCCTCAGCATCCAATTTGGTCTCTGCGTATCCGCTCCGGGGACCTGTGACGTCGCCGGCTGAAATTGTGGATACAAACTGTAGGTGCTTCGAGCTAGTAGTACTGGCGAGTCGGATGAGTTCGCGGGTACCGCCTACGTTGGCTGCTTCGAGCTGTTCATAGCTAGACAACGCGTCGACGTGGGCACCATTGTGGCAAATCAAGTCGATGTCACTCGCCAGTTGCTCGAAGGCGGGGTTTGACAGACCGAGACCCGGCAGCGCCAGGTCCCCCCGAACAACGGTGACTCGTTCTTGGTCGACGTCATGCCACAGCTCGTACCGCTTGAGGTTGGCGCAAAGACGTTCCAGTCCCGATCGTTCGTCGTCGGCGCGAACGAGGCAAAAGATCCGTGCGTTGGTTTGGGCCAGCAATTCCCGAAGCAGGAATGCACCCACGAAGCCGGTAGCTCCTGTAAGCAAGATGTTCGAGATCTGACGGCGTTTGCGAGGTGGTAAGTGATGCGGAACTACGTCGTGTAGAGCTCTGTGAGGGTCGAAGGTACGGGAAGGGGCGGTCTGCCTCTCCGGCCCGCCCTCGATTTCTCTGGCCTGCATTGCGATCGTCGGCCGTTCGAAAAGCGTCCGTAACGGTAGGAGCACACCGAAGCTCTTCTCGATCTGGACGACGAGTTGAGCGGCTTTCAGCGAGTGGCCGCCGAGGTCGAAGAAGCTGTCGTCTCTTCCCATCGTGTCGGTGTTGAGAACGGTGGTCCAAATCTGCAGTAACGTTTCCTCGGTCTGGTTGCGTGGTGGAGCGAGCGTCGGGGCTGTGTTCAATCGAATATCACCGGTTGCCGGCGGAAGGGCCTTGTAGTCCAGTTTTCCGTTTATTGTCAGCGGCAGCTGAAGAAGGCTCACGTACAAGGAGGGCACCATATACTCGGGCAGCTTGTGACGTAAGTGGGAGCGTACGGTGTTCTCGTTCAGAACGGCCTTCTCTGATGGTTGCAGGTAGGCAACAAGCTCCTTCTCCCCGGACGAGCTTTCGCGGGTCACGATCGCGGCGTTCGCGATGTCCGGATGGTCATGTAGCGCGGCCTCGATCTCGCGAGGCTCGATGCGATAGCCACGAATCTTGACCTGGCTGTCGATCCTCCCGAGGTATTCCATTTGGCCGTTCTCGTTGTAGCGGACCAAGTCTCCAGTTGCATACAGCCGGTCGCGGATCGCGTCGTGGTTCTTGGTGGCGAAGTGCTGAGCGGTCAAGTCCGGTTGTCCGCGGTAGCCTCGTGCGACTCCGATTCCGGCCACGTGGAGGTGGCCCGGAACTCCTATTGGGACGAGTTGGTCGTGGTCGTCGAGGATGTACACGCGGGTGTTGCCGATTGGTCGGCCGATTGGGATGTTGTTGATGCCATTCGGTAGCGGAGCAGAGATGGGATAGCACGTGACGAACGTTGTGCACTCGGTGGGACCATAAGCGTTGAAAAGTTGTGTATCGCCAAGGACAGTGGCGGCGCGCCGGATGTGAGCGACAGATAGTGCCTCACCGCCGACAAGGAGATGCCGTAGTCCGGTCAGAGCCGTGGTGTCCTCGTCGACAACGTGGTTGAACAACGATGACGTCAGCCAGAGGGTGCTCACCCGGTGACGAGCGATCGCTGCGGCCAGTGGCAGGGCCGTAAGGACCCTGTCGGTCGACACGACACAGGTGGCTCCGGTCAAGAGCGCGCCCCAGACTTCGAAAACGGCAGCATCAAACGAGATCGCGGAAGCGTGAAGAACTACTTTGCTCGGACCTAGGACCCCATCTGGTAGTCCAGTGACCAGTCGAATGATGGATCGATGTTCTATCTCGACCCCTTTGGGGATCCCTGTTGAACCAGATGTGTAGATGACGTAGGCCAAGTCGTCAGGTTTTGCCGCAACTTGGAGCGCGATCGTGGGTTCGCTGTAGACGCTGGGATCGTTGATCAGGTCGGCGGTGATCGCAAACAGGGCCCCGCTGTCGCCGAGAATGAGTTCTTGGCGTTCGTCAGGAAATTCTGGGTCGACCGGTACGTAGGCGGCACCGGTTTTGAGAACTGCGAGCAGCGCGATGACCAGGTCGATAGACCGTGGCATGCAGACCCCGACAAGAGTGCCCGGCCCGGCACCCAATGTTTGCAACCGGTGAGCAAATTGGGTCGATCGGATGTCGAGTTCAGCGTAGGTCAACGAGGCGTCGCCGCAAGCCAGGGCTGTTGCGTGAGGTCGGTGACGGACCTGATCGGCGAAAGCCGACGGCACGGTAGCCGGCGTGGGCAACGGCACCGTGGTGTCGTTCAAATCAATTGTCAGCTGACGGACCTCGACGTCGCTCAACATCGGCAACGCAGACAGTGATCGGTCCGGGTTGTCCGCAGCGGACGAGAGCAGCCGCCGGAAGTTGTTGGCAAATCGTTCGATCGTGACTCGATCGAACAGTTCGGGGGCGTAGTCAAGTCGGCCTTCCAGACGACCGTCTACATCCGACATGCGGCACAGAAGGTCGTACAGGCCAGCACCCGAGCTGTCAGGGAGTTCCTCTGAGAACGGAGTGCTCACGACCTGAAGGCCGACTTGGGTGAGGTCGCCGCGGTTGAATTCGCGTGTTTGTACCAGCTCTGCCACGAGGCGCTCGAACGGTACGTCTGGGTTTGCATATGCGCCAGAGACAGTGGTTTGCACGCGATCCATCAGTTCCGAAAAGGTGGGGTCGCCGGACAGGTCGACACCCATCACCAGAGTGTTGACCTCGTGGCCGACAAGTGGTTCAGGGAGAAGGCGCGCTGTTACAGATGTACCGACCGCAACTTTATTGACACGCGCGTAGCGGGATAGAACGACGGCGTACCCAGCTAGCAACGCTGTGAACAGGCCGATTCCGCGACGAGACTCCTGACCACGTAGGCGCTCGGCAACGAAGGGTTCAACATCGAAAGACACTGATGCGCTATCGCGCGGAAACACCTCTGGGCGTAGATGATTGAACGATATGTCCAGTGCAGGTCGTGTATTGGCCAGTTCTGAGCGCCAGTAGTCGATTTGTTCGGACAAGGATCCGAAGATCGGTTCGTCCGGATGGTCGAGTGCACGTTCGATAAGCCAGGCGAGCCTGCTGACCAGACGCGTAGCGGTTGAGCGACGAAAAAGGCTGGAGCGGAATACCAAGGATCCGCAAAGTCGGCCGTCCTGCACGTGGGTCACAAGCTCCAGGTCGAATCGGGTGGCGACGCCTGCCCACGGCACAGTCGTGATTTCACCATCGTCGGCTGAAGCAATCTCCCCGTTGTGCACGACCACGACATCGAAGATCGCGTTTCGACCGGCTTCTCGATTAGGTCGAACTTGTGCAACTACCTGCTCGAACGGTGCCTGTTGATGGGCGTATGCCTCGACCATCTTGTTCCGCGCCACTTGCAGTAGATCTCGGAATGTTGTGGACTGGGTTACGTGGGTGCGCAGGACGACCGTGTTCACGAAGAAGCCAAGTACGTCAGCGAACCGGCGGTCGTCGCGTCCAGCCAGCACCGTTCCGATTGTGATGTCTTCTTGCCCAGAATGGAGGGATAGCAGGGCCTGAAACAGTGCGGCCATCGTGCTCGAGAGAGGACTTCGTTGGCGTAAGGCGAACGCCCGGAGTTTCGATGTCAATTCGATTGGTAGCTCGAAATCTACGTGATCGCTTGCGAACTGGGGAGTGGCTGAACGAGGCTGGTCGATCGGTAGTCGTAGTGGCTCGAACCCGTCGAGTTCATTCCGCCAGTAGTTGAGGTGCTGCGCCACCGAGTCGTCGTCGGTCACCGAACGTTGCCATGCGACGAAGTCTGCGTAGGTTACGTCGAGCCGAGGGGGAGTTTTCGATCCGTAGAAGGCGATGAGGTCTTCGGTTACGATCTGGATCGAGCGACCGTCGGTGATGATGTGGTGGTTCACCAGGCAAAATACGCTTGATCCGTCTGAGCATTCGATCACCATGGCGCGTACAGGCGGTGCCGCGGCAAGATCGAACGGTTCAGCGGCCAAATCAGCCGCGTGAGTCCGCCATCCGTTCTCGCCGGGATCAGCAATCCGTCGTGCAACTGGGATGCGAAACCCCGGAACGGTCGTGGCGCAGGGTATTCCTACCTCGTTTGCTGTATATAGCCAGTTGAGCACGGGATGCCGTTTGACCAGTTGAGCGAGTGCACTTTCGAGTGCTATCGAGTCAATCCCACCTCGAAACCGCAGTACGATCGGAATGTTGTACGCGGCACTGGTCTGGTCGAGCTGCTGTACGAGCCACAAACGTTCTTGCCCGGGCGACAACCTCATCGAGTCCTCCTAAATTGAAAGCTTGTGGACTACACGTCAGCTTGGTGTGCAGATGGTCTTGCGTCGGTAAGGTTGATCGACGTTCAGGATTCGCGGCCGGCCAGAACGCCGCCGTATGAGCCCATCGAATTTGGTCGTTTCGAGGAATTGATCAGAGCTTGTTCGTCAATTTTTCCGTTGCGGGTCAACGGAATCTCGTCGACCACCACCCACAGTGGAGGTATCGCATAGCTGGGAAGGACATGCGAGAGATGCGATCGCCACGCTTGGGGGTCGACATCAGCGCTCGGGTGCACAATGATGGCCGCGACGAGTTGCATGCTTTGATCCGGTTCTTGCGCAACGACAACCACAGCATCGCGGATATCTGGGTGCTGAATAAGAGCCGAGCAGATCTCGTCGGTCTCGATGCGATGCCCGTGGAGTTTTACCTGCTTGTCCGCGCGTCCAAGAAAGACCAAGTCACCATGCGGGTTGATCCGGACGAGGTCGCCTGTCCGGTATAGACGCTCGTCGATGTCAGGCGAAAAGTAGCCGAACCGTTTGGCAGTCTCGAGTTCATCGCCGAGATACGAATCGGCGAGACCTGATCCTGCGGCGTACAGCTCGCCGATTGCACCTGGAGGGACGAGGCGAAAGCCCTGGTCGAGGACGTAGACCGTGGACCCGCCTATCGGTTTACCGATCGGCAGCGGCCCGTCGATTTCTGCACTGTCCCGAACTGTGTACGTAGTTGTGAAGGTGGTGTTCTCTGTGGGTCCATAACCGTTGGTGATAGTCAGCCCAGGATGCATGCCGAGCGCCTGTGCCGCAGTTTTGTGCGGTACGACCTCACCTCCACTCAACAGCCAGCGTAGGCCACTGAGTATTTGGGGTCGAGAATCTACAACAAGACGAAATAGACTTGCGGTCAGCCAGGCCACGGAGATTCTCCGTTCGCGAAAGAACGTTTCGAGCCTTCCGACCGTCGGAATTCGACCCGGGAAGACTTCGAGTGTCGCACCGTTGAGCAAGGTGGCCCAGATTTCGTACGTCGACGCATCGAATGCCAACGGTGCCATGCGTAGCACCCGGTCGCCGGGGAGCACCTGCAGCTCAGGTGTGAGAGCGAGCCGGGTAACCGCACGGTGTGGAACCACAACTCCCTTTGGTTCGCCGGTCGACCCAGAGGTAAATGCGATGTATGCCGTGCGCCGGGGGTCCTGAGGGGCAGGCTCGAAGGATGAGTAGTCAAAGGGTATGTCGCCATGTTGGACGGGCTCCCATGCTTCGACGCGGGTGACCCCTCGCAAAGCAGGATGATTGCTGGTAGCAGCGTCGACCACAGCGGCCGCGGGCGCAAGCCGTTGCACGATCCGAGACAAACGCTGTTCTGGTGCGTCGTCATCGAACCCCGCGTACGCAGCTCCGATACGGAGGGTCGCGAGTAGCGCCACCACTTCGCCTACTGACCTGCGGATCGCGACAAGCACGGTATCCATGGGTTGGACTCCAGCTTTTCTGAGCGCATCAGCGAACTGTGAGGATGCACTTGCGAGCTGCGTGTAGGTCAGCTGCATCTGCGTGTCTCGGACTGCAACAGCCTCTGGACGGTCCTTCACCTGCTGAAAGAACAGGCTGACGATATCGACCGGAGGGCAATCAGCTCCGACGAGGGTGTGCAGTATTCGGCGTCGTTCAGGTGCAATGCAACGCACGTCGTGGAGGTAGCCCTCCGTGAGGAGTGAGAGCTCGTTCACCGCAGTCGCCACATCGGTGATAAATCCGTGTTCGGAATACGGCACGGCGACGTTGAATCGGACTTCCCCGGACCTCGGATCGCCGGAGGAAGAGGTAATGGCGAGGTCGATAGTTCCGTTTTGATCATCGACGGCGGTGCAAACGCTCGTCAGAAACTCATCGATGCGAGAGTGATCGTCGACTTCGAGTCGGACTGCCCTACCGTCACATGAGATGGTGGTGAACGCTGTACCAGTCCAGCGGCAGAGCGTCACCGCGAATGCAGCTACGACTAGAGCCGTCTGGTCCGGCACGGACACGTCTTCGAGTTCGGCTGTCAGATCGTAGTGAGCGGTCTGCACATTAGGCGCTGACATTGTCGCTCTCGGCGACTCGTCGATCGAACCGAACCTGGAGGTGGTCTGGGCGTCGGAAGATGTGGCCCCGCTCTCTCAGTCGCCAAAAGCCTGGCCGGACGCCGTCCAGGGAACCACTGCGGTGAACTCCACCGAAGCGGAGCGACATCCGCTCGAATAGCGTGTCGAACTCGGCGAGTGCCAGCTGAATGCCGAGGCACGTGTGCGGACCAGCTGAGAAGGCCAGCATCTTCTGATCATTCCGAGCCGGACGCCATTCGTCAGGGTCTTCGAACGCTCTCTCGTCACGGCTGGCAGAACCCAGCGAGAGCAATAGTGCGGACCGTCGCGGAACGTCCACGCCACGAATGGTCAGGTCAGCGGAAGCGTACCTGAGAATCGTGTGGCTCGGCGGCTCCCACCGTAGCGTCTCGCGGATCACCTGAGTTCGGTATTCGGGGTCTGCCAATGCCTGCAGATCGACGTTGTGAGCGAGTACCGCGTACATGATCTTGCCGATGGTGGCGACGCTGGTTTCGGTTCCGGCAAGCAGAAAGAGAGTAGCCGTACCCAGGAGATCCTCGTCGACAGGTTGACCTGGGGGAAACACCAGATCAAGGAACGGCATCCGATCGCCATTCTGGCGGTTGGCCAGCGCGTTCTTCAAGTGGTCGATCAGCTCTGCCTTGGCCGTGAGCGCCGCGTCCAACGAAGTCGCTGGGAACTCGATCGCACCGGCCAGCGGAAGAACCCGAGGTCGAAGCCAGGCTGCATCTTCGGGAGGCAGCCCGAAAAGCCGCGTGACCATCGCGTAGGGCACCCCGACAGCAACACGTTCCATGAACTCGACGTCGACCTCACCGGCGGAGCCCATTTCGTCCGCGATCGAGTCGAGTACTTGATCCACAGCAGGAATCAGTATCTCGTTGCGCAATCTTTTGACCGAACCGCCCGCGAACAGCGGCATGAACAACTTTCGTAGGTCGCGATGTCGGGGGCCGTCGACGTCCAGCAACGTTCGGCCGAACAGTCGACGACTACTGCGCATCGGAAATCCACTGATTACCTGTCGGTCGGATAGGAGGGCGTGGACGTCCTCATACCTTGTGACCAGGAAAGCGCTGAATGCGGTCGACCAGTGCACCGGTTCTTCCCTACGAAGCTCTTTGTAGATTGGCCATGGGTCGGCCAGGAATTCATCCGAACTGAAATCCAAACGCACTCCAGCGGAACTCATTTGCTGCCTCCATTGCCGTCGATTTCGGTCCGAGCTTTCAATTGGCGACCCGCGTCTTCCGATGTGAGCCTCATGGACTCCTCGATCCCGTCGAATCCATTGAACAGGGCAGGGATTATCTCGTGTGCGATAGTCGTCAACTGATCGAGAGTGCCCCTATGTGATATCCACCTGGGGACAAAAAAGTTGAGTGTTACCGGGTCGCCGATGCGATCAGCCAGCTCGCGTATCTGAGCCGTGCAGGTCGCGGCATCTCCGATTATGAATCCGCCCGCATCGACCAGTCTTTCCAGCGTCTTTCGATGTGCGACCGACGAGTCTGGAATAGGCATGCCCAGTGTATTGCGATACAAACCGCGACGTAGTGCAGAGAACCCAGACAAGATCTCTTCAATGCCTGTGGCTGGCGAGTCGGCAACGTGTACGAAGACGTTGCACCGAATACGGGTTTCACCAACGGATTTGTTTCGGTAAGACTCGATACGTTCGATCAGTGAACCGATTGGATCGGAGTCCATTCCAGGTCGGATTGCGCCCCATGGCGGTACTATGTGCACGGTCGGGGTAGTCGCGGTGTCCGTGAGAAGTTCGATACCGTCGTCGCTGAGCGAAGATGCAACTACAGTTTCGATGGGGCCTCTGTGAGGTCGGAGTTGGAGTACCGCTTTTTTGGCAGTAAACCACGGTGTTGTAATGTCCACCGTTTCACCGTCTAACAACGCTTGTACGGTTTCTAGAGCGGCGCGAAAGTGATCCCGAAGGGTGGTTGAATCTACCCCGATCATTTCCATATCGTGAACGTACGTTCCTGTCCCGCATCCTAGGATTGCTCGACCAGCGGTGAGATGATCGAGAAGTACCATGCGCTCTGCAACGTGGAGTGGATGGTGGTAGGGGAGCGGTATTACGCCAGTCGCAAAACGAATCCGTCGAGTTTCGCGTGCAACCGCTGCAATGAAGAGTTCCGGAGCGCTGAGCGTGCTCCAACCGCTGGAGTGGTGCTCGCCGAGCCACAGCTCGTCGAATCCCAGATCATCTGCAACGGTGCAGAGTTCGATATCACGCTGAAGTGATGCGGCTGGGCTGACAGCGGGGTCATGGAAGGGGGGCAGGAAACAGCCAAAGGTCTTTGAGTTCACGGTACCGGGGACCTCTTACATGTTTGGAAGACGCGGGCTCGCTGGTCTGGGTATCGGACCGGCAAATTGGGTACGAGAGATGTGCAATCAGCGGTGTATTGTTTCTAATCTCACGAAGTAGGAACTTGTTCGAGAAGGTAATCGCAGAACTTGTCGACGCTCGTCAGTTCCTCGTTTTCCTCGAGGTCGATGAATACATCGAGTTTTGTTTCTATCTTTTCGATTAGAGCCAGGTACTCGATCGAGCTCATTCCTGTATCGGGAAACTCCGTATCGCCCTCGATGACCTGATTATCCAGCACTCCGCCAGCGACTTCAGACAATATTGCAAAAAGTTGCTGCCGCAATTCGGTTCGCGCGTCTTCTGTGCTCATTGGTATTCCTTCGTTAGTCTTCACCAGACAGGTGTCACCCAGAGGTGTGAGTTCGGGAATTTCTGGTTGCTTCCGTGGTGGCAGTGGGCAGAACAGTGCGAATACTGCGAGCGACTGTCGCACTCACGAGGTTTGTGTCGTTTGCTCCGACCTTGTGGTCGGCTTAGTCGAAGATGAGTTCCCTATTTCGCGCACCTGTCGCAGTGGTGCCTCTGTATGCCCAGAAGAGTTTGAGATGCGTCGCTCATAGGATTCCTCGCATGAATGTACTGACCGCGTTGCGCTTGGTGGCAGGCCAAGTTATGACACTGCCCTCTGTGCGACGACACGGTAGGAGATGATGCGTCCGATTTGGACGTGGAGGGTGCCCCGACTACGACAGGGTGCTCACCTCAGGCGCTCGTTGAGCGTGCCCTGAACGTATCAAGATCTTCTGCCCTTGGCAACGGATTCGGCTTATTCGTCCGTTTTCGGGTGCAAGGTCAATAGAAGGGCGCGTGATCTGTCGTCGAGGTCTATGGCACGGGCGGTCACACTGATGGGGGTGTAGCCATCTTGATATGTGAGAAATCGCAGGTTCAGTTTTCTAGTCGTTCCGAAGGGCGAACTCTTCAACAGCTTTGCTGTGACCGCTGCGTGAATTGCGTCCTCAGGGTGGAGCACGGGTTTGGCACCGACGACGTGTGCGTTGCGCCAAGCGATGTCTTCTGGTGCATCGCCGTACCAGTAGAGCAGCCTCAGCGAATCGGGGTCTGCGATCGCACGGTATTCGCGTGGACTGGTCAGAGACAGTGCGATCCGATCGCCAAGGCTTGAGGCTTGGAGTCCGGCATGTTCACACGTCTGAACGGCCCCCAAATCAACTGAAATTCCGCGGACTAGTCGATTGCCAGTTCGGTCTGAGCTGTTCGTTGGCTCGGTCACGAAGCGCGCGGTGAACTGGATTGTCCGGGGGCCGCCAAACGGCCGTTGTTCGACTGCAGTCTGCTGCACCAACGTGCCGTGGCTACCCGAGACGAGGTTCGCGAGGATGGACGCTGTCGTGGAACCGAGGTCGAGTTTTGCCAGCCCGTCGGAGATCGGCCTGTTCTGCTCGACTCCGAGCTCCGCCCATGTCTCGGTGTCGCTGACTATTGCGCATCGCCTTGCTACTCCAGTGTCGAGGTTCCATTCGAAGGCCCATGCTGATGGTCGATCGATCGGATCCGCAGACCGGTGGGTGACTCGCAGCCATACTCCGTGAACTAGACCGGTGACTTCGTCGGCAATCGGGTCCACTGCGACAGCCCGAGAGCCTGAATTGGCGTGCACGGACGTGCCGTGGCGGCACGCTTTCATCACTGCTGCCAGGACGAGGTCGCGATCCCATGCTCGGATGAAGGAGCTGAGTGCAACTCTGCTTCTGGTCCGCGCACCGACGGCAACAACACTTGGGTGCCGCGGATCCAGCACATCTATCAGGAGCCAGTTGTTTGGAGACGGCATGGCATAGCCCTTCCGGGTAGGTACACACTTTGGGTTCCGGCGAGCGAATGCAAACGCGGGCTCGGTGACCACCGAGTGGGCGTGTAGCGCGGCCGGGAAGACTCTTGCAACCATACCGATTTCCCCGGAACTAAGGAATCACGATCCGATGGCACACCCCTGGAATGGCTGACAGTGGAGAGGTCATTCATATTCAACTGTTTTCCCGTCGTTCGTTTTTCTTGCTTCTGCAAGACGCAGATAGTGTTGAAAACGTTTGTCCAACTGGTTAACTGAAGGGAGAATGCGGTTGATCACCGTAGCCGGCGGCGGGTGAACGCATGCGGTCGTGCTGCCGCGACACAGACCATCACCATGAGCACCATCGACGTCGACGACTACTGGACCACCTACGGCAAAGCGCTCGACGCGGCCGCGACGTGCAGGAGCGTTGAAACCCTGATCGACACCCTCAACCGCTACTACCCGCCCTCGCCCGGAGCCGCGTTCTTCCTCAACGGGGCCAACCGAGACCTACTCGGCACTCCCACCGACGCCGGACACTTCGATACCGTTTGGGTCCAAGCGGACTATCGCTTCGCGCTCGGAGACGGGTTCACCTAGACCGAAGGCGACATCGTCAGCGGAACCTCACGCCTGTGCCCAACCGCCCCGGTGCCCAACGGCACCGGGGCAGCAACCCCATCACCTGGAAGGAACGCCCCTATGCCCGCTCAAGAATGGGTGAACCTGATCATCGGTGTCTTCGCCGTCGTCGGCGTCGCCCTGACCGTCCGCCAACGCACCGTGGCCGACAAACGCGCCCAATCAAAGATCACCGGTCGGCACTGGTCTGTCTGGCCAGGCGTCGCACCAACGTGCTCTACGCAATGCTCCAACGAGGTACGACCTACCGTTCGGGAAACCCCACCGCAATCGCGGCGTGAACAAGAGGAAGCGACCTACGTATCCGTGCCGTCGACTAGCCGATACCAGGCAAGTTCGTGTCCTGGCTCGTCGGCGAAGTATGCGTACGTTCCCGAGGCAAGGTCCTTGAGCCTCTTACGGGCAGCTGGATCCGTTCGGGAGGTGAATGCGGTCAGGAAGTGACAGTGCGCAGGGTTGATGCCCTGATTGGTCGCCCACGTCAGCAGCGACTGCTTACGCGCCTCGTTGATTTCACCGTCCGTGTTGACGGCTTCGACAAACCAGAACTGGACATCGTCGCCGCCCACGTCAGCAATCAACGCGTCCGGTAGGAGCGCCTGCGTATTGATCGTGATCTGAAGGTAGGTGAGCAGCTTGGCATCGGCTGTGAACACCTTGTCGCCTGGTTCGCTGATCGTGACCACATACGGTGTCGTCAGTCGCGTGGCTGCCCACTCCTCGACCACGCTTTTGAGGATCAGGGACGCTTTGCCGGACTCCAATGTGCGAACGCCAGCCCCGTTCGGGAGTGTGACAGATACTGCGTGCGCAGTCTGGCGTCCTTGCGCTGCGAACTGAACCTTCAGTTTGGCGGCCGGGGAAAGGTGACGCTCTCTCCACTGCACAACTTGGGACACGAGTTGATCTCCGGCAAGACCGGGGTCGAACAAGTCGGCGAAATGCGGTTCGAGCGCCCAACGGCCCTTGCTCGAGTTCTTCGGCACACCTGCTTTTTCTCGAATCGCGCTGTTCTCGCGCCACTTTCGAAAGGTCTCGTCTCGCAGTGTTTCTCGTGAGTTATCGGCGTATCCAGAGGCTGTGGACACACCCCACTCGTCGAGTACCTTCACGAGATCCTTGTTCTTCTTCGCGGCTGCCTCGCGCCATTGCACACGATCATCTTCGGAGTCGCGAATACGCATCTCTTCGGACATCCAGGTGACCATCGAGGGTCGGGCCCAGAAGGTCGTGGAGTCGTTGCCGGTCGCGATCGAGTCGACGTAGATCAGTGCGGACACCGCGGCCCCTGCCAGGGGGCTGGACATCACTGTATCGAATGCTTCCCGGGGGAAGATCAGCAGCAAACGCTCGGTAGCGCCTGACGCGGTGATGATCGGTCTCACGGCGTGGCTTCCACGGATCCGTAGACACTCTTCACGGCGGACTCCAGGGCATCGCCGGACAAGAACTCCCACTGCTCGAGGACTTCCGCAGCAGGCAACGCCACCGATTCGAGTTCGTAGGCAGACAACGCAACTGATCCCGAGATACACCGCACCAGTCTGTCCATGGTGTCGGTTGCCAGTAGTCGCGTGAGCAGCGCAGACGAGAGTAGTGGCTCAGGTGTAGCTGGTCGGAGGACGTTGACGTGGTTCTCCACGACCACCGAGCCGCCGAAGCTGTCGAGATGCTCCTGAGTCAGTTCGGCCGCGACCAGGCGCCGGACCTGCTCTGGTGCAGTGGTTCGTTGGACCAGGATGCGAGGGCCAGATGTAAGCATTGTCTTCGAGTCCGCAGGCGATCTGACTGCGAGATAACGCATGTGGGCGCGAGCAGCATCGCGATGGAGCACGCCTCCATCGATATCTGCTGCCCACAACACCACATGACGATCGTTCGCCGGACGAGCGTGAAGATCGTCCTTCCTGCGGTTCCACACCAGAGGGCCTGTGCTCACCTTCCAGCCAGCGGCTGCGACCGACAGCGGCAGTGCGGCTGCGGCGGCGGCAATGGGCGCGAGGTCCGAACGTCGAGGAAGTACCCAGGGCCGACCGCTGGTCGGCGTCGCGACCGTCGCAACATAGGTGGTCTGTGACCCGATTGTCTGAATAGTCGTACGACGAATCTTGCGCGACGTGAACGTTGCCAGACAGGTTTCCTGAAGAACGGACGTGAACACGCCCGATCTGTCTGCTACGAACGCAATCTCCTGCAGACGTGTGCGCTGCGCCAACAATCGTCGGAGCGGCTCGAAGTATCTGCCCGCTGTGAACGATGTCGGCACCAGCGCCGCCACGACACCTTTGTCGTCGATCGACTGCACCGCTGCGGCCATGAAGATCCCGTACAGGTTGGCGTGGCCGTAGAGCGAATCAGCAAAGCGCACGCGATCTTCCGCACTCAAGCGGACTCGGCCGTACGGAGGGTTCATGACGACAATTCGCGCTTTGTCGGTGCGCTCCCTCAGACCGTCGTCCGTCTTCGCGAGAAGCGGGAACGGACGTCGGTGTTCCTCAGGGATCCGTGCCTGTAGCGGAAGCATCTCCGCTGCCATCACCACGTTGGCCACCCACACCGCGGCAGGGTCAGTGTCGACCCCCTCGATGACGCTGGACAGGCCACTCAAGACGGCCTGGCCGTCGGTGCCGCCGTCAATGCTCGCTGAAAGATGCTCACGAAGCGCTGGCAGCAACAGAGCTCCAGCACCGCACGCGGGGTCGAGCACCAGCCCCGGGAGAGGCTGAAGCGGTGCCTTGAAGCCAACCGCGGAACGCGCCATCGACCACAACTGGTCGGCCAGTTCATGCGGGGTGTAATGCCGTCCGTGACGCGCCCGGGTCTCCGGTGCGAGCGAGTCGACGTACGCAGCACCCACAGCCTCAGGGGTGAGCGGACCCCACTCCAGCTCCAGCGGCGGGGCGTCGGACAGGATCAAAGGCGGTTCTGTGTCAAGTGCCCAGTGAACATCAAGCCAGTCACCGCTCAGACCCGCCATCGTCGCTCTGGCCGACCACCATGCCGGAATGGCCGCCAGCACTGCGGCAGCTGTTGGTGTCAGCTCTGCGGCGGGGTCGGACGAGCCGACCAATGACCGCGAACCTCGTGCACCGAGAGTTCGTGCGGACACCGCAGATGAGATGGCGGTCGACGGTTCCATGCCAAGGAGGTTAACTGCTCCTCGCACGGGAATCCCACAACCGCCGCCGACGGTCTCATGTCAAATTCGTGGCAAGACCGGCGCACGGGGTTGCGAAGAGATTAGGAGCCCCGTCGCGCTCCCCCTCGAACGCGCCCATGACGGCCGCCCCGGTGGCATCGGCATTGCCCCTTTGTTCTAGTAGACCAGCGGTAGAAGCTGTTCTCGCAAGTCCGCATCCTTGTACGCAGCCCTCACGTCGTAAGGGAGGCTGATGTAAACGCCCCCCTCCGGGTGAGCATTATCGAAAATCTCCACCAGCTCGTCATCGCTCACGCCGTTGTCCAGCGCAGTCTTGATCTCGTGCCAGTGAGAACCGAATTTCGTGCGTCCCTCATTATCTCGTGTCTGGTGCCATAACATCCGATACGCCCGCAATTCCGCGTCAGGTTCCCCTGAATCCGCAAACAGCGACGCTGACTGCGGCGTCAACTTCCATGACAGCCGGCGCGACGACAGCTCCGCTCTGCGGCCTGCTGCTGTAGCGCTTCCGCGCACAGTGAAGTTCCTCTTACTGGTCAGATGCTTGGACCCCTTGACGAGTGACCAGAACGGGAAAATGACGGTAACGGTGCTACCTGGATCTAGTCGAGCCGACGTGGAATCGTGGCCCTCGTATGCTTGGACCACGAGTCCCTCGGTGTTCCTTCGGCCCCTCTTCCACGGCCAGGATGAGGAGCGCCCGAAATCAAGCGAGATATTCTCGACTGACACGGAAATTCGGCCAACGTTGGTGACCTTGATCAGGGCCAGCTCGACACCTATCTTGGACACCTCGGGGCCGTCGAACATCTCGAAGTTGGCTGTGAGGCCACTCCGCCCGGCTCCTCTGCAGATAGTGTGATGTCTGTCCAGGTAGCCGGGCATGAGTCGAACCTGCAACCGCGCGCCTGATAAGCGATACAGCATGAGCTGCCAGAACAGTCCGCCAAGCGTGATGAAAGCACTCGCGCCCGAGACTATGAGAGCAACTTCGGCAGTCTCCATTGCGCAAGTCTAGTTACGAGCTCGAAAGTTGCTGTAGTCCAGTGAGGTCCACGGGATGCCGCGCTACTTGACGACCGGGCCTGAGATGCGCTCGCTGGACAAGAGCAATCTTCAGAAGAAGGCCAGCTGTGCATCGTCGACACGATTGCGACCTGTGTTCGCAGCGCGGGGCCTGACTACCTGCCGTTGTCGAGCTGGGACGTGGAGGTCGGCAGCGTGCTTCGGGCTGAGTTTTGCGACCGCAAGGCGCGTCAATTCGATCCGCACGCGAGATCTTTCTTGGTCGCGGGCATGCCCCACCGCAGTGTCCCGCTGCTTCCACGTCGACTCCCACGTAGGCGATCCGGCCACCGGTGCCGCCATTCCTCGATCGGTCAGCCGGTCGAGCAGTTGATCGACTCTGTCCACCAGAACGTCGGCGAGCTCGTGAAGCACACGATCGGGCACCGGAGTTATCCCCATGTCGTCGCTCTCGCTCACACGCGACACCGTAGAGGTAGACACCGACACGTATCGCCGAACTGGCTGGGCGCGCACAACGAGTGTCGCGCCCAGAGTGATCGCTACGATCATCGAATGCCATTTGACGAGGGGTTGTCCGATTGGCGAGTCTATTCTGCAGAACAAGCCGTCGGTTCAGACGAGGTCCTCGACGACATCGACGCTTGCCAAGCCCTCGTCGACAGCCTGACATCCAGCTCGTGGTGGCAGTCCCACTTTTCGAACACCCCGCCCATCGAATTAGTCGGGGGCGGATCTGAGGACCAACATCTCAATCTCAGGGAATCCTTCGCTAGTCCGTGGGGGCATCCGCAGACCACACGGTGGACTATCTCGTTGCACCCCGCCATGCTGACGACCCGTGTGCTGTTGCACGAGGTCGCTCACTGTGCTGCGCCGTACTACGTCGTGGAGGATGTCGAGCAGCGTTACCGCGGTGGCAAGTTGCTCGCCGTGTCGCACACCAAACATCTCTCCCACGGGGCCTTCTTCACCGCCACTTTGGCTGCGATCACCGGGCACGTCGTGCTAGGAGACCAAGGAAGACTGAGGGCGGCGTTCGACCATTTCGAGGCACCCGTTGCCTCCGTTGACGAGCTTCGCCGCGAACTCGATGCACAACCGAGAATCGTCGCCGACGAAGTGGCCTACCTTGCTGACCTTCGACAGTTCATGGAAGACGCCCGCGCATCGACCCCAACCGCTGGTACCCCCAGACCACCCAGTTCGTACGTTCCGGAAACCCCCTGGGGCTTTTATCTGGAGATGACGCGACGCCGGATTCATCGTCGACGCAAAGACGGCAGTCCGTTGCTCTCTCAACGACGACTCGCCGAGCAGATATCAACCGTGTTTCCCTGCTCGGCGCGCAACATCTCAGAGCTTGAACACTTGAGGCAACCTCCCGACAGTCCCGCGCAGCTCACCAGAGCGATGATGGTCACGATCTGCCTGGGTATGGACCCGATCTGGACCCGATACAACCTGCAGCTCACCCGGTGGGGTTGCGGCGACGTCACATTGGAACAGGCACGTCGCCTCAACCCCGAATGGGCGGACCTCGTCGAGCACATCAACGGACTTCTCAAGGCGATGCCACCAAGATGGAGTGTTAGTGGCTCGCGCTGATCTGATGAGTGACGGCGGTGGTCGCGACGACTCCTCCTGAGTTGTGAAGAAGATAGAAGCACTCGAGCTCCCCCGCACGGCGCACCACCACCGGCCCGCTCAGGTCGAGGCGGGCGGCTCACCGCCCGTCAGTGTGCGGCGTTGTACGCCTCTTCGATATCGGCCGGAATCCGGCCACGCTCGCTGATCTCGTAACCCTGGTCGAACGCCCACTGTCGGATCGCCCGCGTCTGCTCCGGATCACGCTTGACCGATCCGCCGGCCGCTGTCGCGGTCGACGCGGCAGCGGGGGAGGGCTTACGCTTACGGCCACCGACCCGCGTCGCATGCCCGACGTAGTAGTCGAGCTTCTTGTGAAACTCGTTCGCGTTCTTCGCTTTCAGGTCGATCGAGTACTCGACGCCGTTGATCGCGAACTCGATCGTCTCGCCGGACTCGTCGTCTATGACCGACCCGTCGATATCGTCCACCAATTGGGTTGTCACTCGTTTGGCCACAGCCGCAGGAACCTTTCATCGACACATTCGCTATGCGCAACCGCATTCGCCTGTACAAGGGTAACCAGCGTCGATATCCGCATTCTTCATCGACACGGTAAGTCGAGCCGCTATCGAGGCGTATTCGATTTCCGGCAGTCGGTCTCATAGGCACCGAGAAGGCAATATAGCTTTGGCATCCATAAGGGGTCGCGGTAGCCGTAGCCGTTGCAGTGCAACAGTATTCGGCCCGCGTGAACGCGTCCGCACGTCCCCGCCGGGGCCGCCACTTGTGGTCACCATTTTGGTCGTACGAGTCGCCCAAGCCTTACATGCCGGGGGGCCGTCCAATCAACCCACGGTCGCAAGCTCCTCTTCGGGGTTGAAAGACCACCCGTTATCTTCTTCCCAGCCCCTGATCGCCGGGGGCTGGTCGACCGATCCGGTATGGCTGACTAGTCCACTGGCCACTGTGTAGGTCTCGGTGAGTGACGCCGCCGGATCGGTAGGCACCGATTCACCGCTGATAGAGGCATGGCTACAACGACGGGTCTGCATAACGTGGGTGACGGGAACGGTGCCACGACCACCACAAACCGGAAGAACTGGGGGAGACTGTGGACAACACTAACTACCAGGTGTTCTGCGGCATCGACGTCGGTAAGACCAGTCACTACGCCGTCGCTTTGAACCGAGACGGTGAGCGTCTCGTCGGACTCGAGGTGTATCAGGACGAGGCGGAGCTTCGCAGGCTGTTCACCGACCTCAGCCGGCACGGGAAGGTGCTGGTGGTTGTCGATCAACCACGCAACATCGGCGCACTGCCGGTAGCGGTCGCGCGGGACTGCGGTGTCGAGGGCGCTTACCTGCCCGGACTGCGGATGAGGCGTATCGCGGATTTGTACCCAGGCAACGGAAAGACCGACGCCAAAGATGCCTTCATCATCGCCGACGCGGCCCGCACGCTCCCGGACACACTGCTGCCGATCGGAGAGTCCAGCGACCTCGTCGAGGGTCTGCGTCTGTTGTCCGGATTCGACGCTGATCTGGCCGTCGACGAGAATCGGCTGATCAACCGCCTGCGCTCGGTCCTGTTGTCGGTCCATCCCGCGCTCGAACGCGCGATCGGCGCACAGATGCACCGCCCGATCGGTCCTGGTCTGCTCGCGAAGTTCGGTGGACCGGTGGGGTTCGCGGCAGCATCACGGCGCCAATTGGACTCGTGCGCTGAAGGTCTCGCGCCGCGCCTGTGGAAGAAGATCGTCGACAGCATCGTCGCATCGCTGGCCGAGCAGACCGTAAGTGTTCCTGGCGCAACTCAGGCAGATCTGGTCATCAAGCACCTTGCCGGTCAGCTGCTCGACGTCCGGGTCGCCCGCCGCGACCTGGCCGCGCGGTTCGAACACGCCCTGACCGAACACCCGGCGGGTCCGATCCTGACCTCGCTGCCTGGGGTGGGGGTGCGGACCGGGGTGACGATGCTCGTCGAGATTACCGACATCGGCCGATTCCGTGACGCAGGCGCACTCGCCGTCTACGCCGGGGTCGCGCCGCGGACACATCGCTCCGGAACGTCGATCAAAGGTGAGCATCGACAACACAGTGGCAACGCCAGACTCAAACGTGCCATGTATCTTTCAGCTTTCGCAGCTCTCAAGGACCCTGTCTCCCGTGCCTACTACGACCGAAAACGCGCCGAAGGCAAGAACCACCGATCCGCATTGATATGCCTGGCTCGACGTCGCAGCAGCGTCCTCTACGCCATGCTCACGAACGAGACGCACTATCGAGTGGCGCCGCAGCGAGCACAGGACATGGTCGCAGCCTGACGGCCGCTACTGTCGCCTCCATGGCGGATATCGCAAGCTACGACGTGTACACACTCGAACTGGGGCCGTTCGAGACCCTCTCCGAGTTGCACGCAGTTCTGTCCAACCACACCGCAACCTTCGCGACGATCAACTGCGAAAGATCAGGGCAAGAAGTCGTCTCGATCTCCCACTCGATCCTTCACATCGAGGGCAAGTTCTACGTGTCCGCGGTGACAACGACCAGCAGCCGATAGCCCTCGGTTTCGGAACAGCGAAGCGTCACCGCCGAAAGTTTTCGACAGTTGGGTGAGGTCCGGCGCGCGGGCGCGACGTCGCGGGCGCTCCGCTAGCGCCAGTGCAGTCGGATTGGATGCGGCGCAGTTGACCGAGAAATCAGCTTCCCAAATTCAGGGCGGTATAATTGCGGTGCAGCAGGTTATGTTGCTGGCCAGTTCACTGCGTAGTGAGTGGAAACCGCCTCGTGGTCGCGATAGAGCTGCTTGCGTCTACGTGTCGAAAGTCTGTCGCCGAATACTGTGCCGTTGATGTGGTCGGTCTCATGCTGAAAGCAGCGTCCGAGAGTGCCACCGGCGATCAGCTGAAGCGGATCACCGTACTGGTCCTGGCCGCGGCAGGTGGAGAATTCGGGCCTGGCGAGATCGCTATACGCACCGGGCAGTGATAGACATCCTTCCCCGAACTCGATGAGCCGCCGACTATTTCCCTCCGGTAGTTCGACGATTGGGTTGCAGACAACACCCGTCTGCCGTCGCCCCGTTTCGTCATTGCAGTCGTATATGAATACCGCCAGATCGACCCCGATCTGCTGGGCTGCAAGACCGGCACCATCAGCAGCAGCGTTGGTCGCGAACATATCGGCTAGTAATCCCTGAAGCCCCGAGCCGAAATCGGTTATCGGACGGGCTGGAGTGTGCAGAACTGGAGCACCCCAACGGATTATCGGCCGTGCAGTACCGAGACGAATGAGCTCAGAAACAGGCATGGCACCTACTATCCCACGTTGGCGTCTGACCGGGGGCCGATGCGTGCGACCTTGCATACGCGCGCCAACACGCCTTTCCCGCGAACGTTTCTGCAGTTACGTGTTGCGAAGTTGATAGAAGCACTCAGCCTGTCAGTCCAGGACGTCTCATCCGAACCTTTGGAAGGTGTCCAGTCATGAACAACAACGAACTGCTCAACGATCACCAGATCATCACCGATCTCATCGGCACAGCCGCTCAGCTCCCCGCCGAAGATCCGCGCGCGGCCCGCTGGGCCACCGAAGCGCTCGCGCTCGCCAGCGCAGCAGAGCTGCCCATCCTCATCGAGGAAGCCGAGGAGTGCTCGGACGCATCGAGCACGACACCACCTGCCGATGGTGCGCAGGGCAGCCGGGAGTAGACATCCCGGGCGGGTCTTTCCGGTGCACCCACTGAGCACCAGGACCTCTTTTTGTTTCCAATTTCGTTACCGCAACGTAATGAAATGAAACGTAACGATATGAAACGAAATGGTAGAGTTCAGTCATGACCGCAGCTGAGCCGCCCCGCAAGCCAGGCCGACCCCGCATCCACGCCACCCCCGCCGATCGGGTGCGCGCGCACCGCGCCAAAGCCGCGCAGAAAGCAGGCACCGCGGCTGAGTCCGTCGGCGTCGACGAGGCCGACACCGCGACCCCGGAACTCGCCGTTGCGTCCCTCGCTGCCGTTCTGCCGGCACTGCACGCACAGTTCGGGCAGCTCGATGACCTTGTCCAACGAGTCCAGACTGCGATCGGCACCGTCTCGGACCCCAAAGCTCTCGATCAGCGTCTCGAGCTGATGCGCGCCGAAACCGCCCGCACCGTCTCCGCCGCCGAAGAACGTGCTGCCGCCGCCGAAGCAGCCGCGCACGCCGCGACCGTCCGCGCCGACGCCCTCGACGCCGAAAACGACGAGCTCCGCGCCGACGCCGCCGACGCATGGGAGCAGACCGATGCAGCAGAAAACGCCGCCGAGCAGGCCCGCATCCAGGTCGAGGAGCAGAAGGCCGCGCACCGCGCCGAACTCGACGAGCTCGACGCACGCCAACGCGCCGAAATCAGTGCCCTGCAGGACACTCACGACACCATTGTGGCCTCGCTCAACACCAGTCACCGCGAATCGATCGACCGCTACGACGAGAAGGATCGCCGCCGCGAGGACGAGCTGGTCGAGCTGCGCGCCGAAGCGAAAAGGTTGCGTGCCGATCTCGCCGCCGAACGCACCGCACGCCAGGATGACAACCGCACCAGCGCAGCAACACTCACCCAGCAGCGCACCGACGCCACCAAACGTGAAGCCGAGCTGCGCCGCGACTACACCGAACGCATCGACGAACAGAAGACGATCGCCGCCGATCTGCGCGAAGAGATCTCGTTGCAGCGCGCCGAACTCGATCGTCTCCGTGGCCTCGAGGAAGACCGCCGCCACAACTGAAAGGCCGGGTCAGGTGCGGTCATGCCGGGGAGTGGGCGTCCCACTGCGCTACCTCGCAGCCTCCGGCGTTGCCCCATATGGGTCACCAAAGGGGGTCGTACGAGGACGCCGAGTCTGACACGCCGGGGACCCCCGTCCAGTAAAACCACGGTCGCAGGCTCCCAAGACGTGGTTTGACAGTCCACCCTCGTCATGTCCGATCGCTACGTCTCATCCGAACCTCGAAAGGATCTCGCCATGCTTCCAGATCGGCTCTCCGCCATCGCCTCCGCTGCCCTGAATCGCGGCGCAACGAGCGCCACCCACAACCTGGGCGGACTGCACGCGGACGTGCACCACGCCACGATGTGCGGGCAGTGGGTCACAGCCGAGCAGCTCGACACCCGCACCTGGGAATGCCTACTCGGCAAGCACCGCACCGACGAAGCTATCGAACCTCTCAAGCTCTAGGCCGGACGGCTCCGCCCACACCGGGCGGGGCCCAACCCGTCCCATCTGGTCGGGGGTCCGGACCCTCGTCCAGCTCATTCACACGAATGACTGTTGCCGGAACCAACCCGAGAAGGTTCAGCGGGGCGTCGACCGCGAAGTTCGGATCTGACAGTCCGTTAATGATCGAGAGCAAGTCGGCGAACCGCGCCGCGTTGGTCGGGCGGACGTTGGCGTGCATCATCTCGAACGCGTCCACCGCTTCGGGGGAACACAGTTCAGTGAGGATCGCCAGCTCCAGACTGTCGATCTCCGACAGCGCGGTGGTGGAGGATTCGGGTGAACTCATGGTGTGTGTCCTTCGGTGAGGTGAGACAGGTCAGAGGGGTAGTCCGGGGGTGAGGGGCAGGGAGGTGACGATGGCACCGACGAGGCACCCACATGCGATCGTCGCCAGGCGTCTGTTGGTGCGGTCCTCCCAATAGGCCTCGGCCACGAACACCTTGCGTAGCAATCCAGCAGCCCACGCGAGAAACGCGACCACAACCAGTAGTAAGAACACCCAGCGTAGGGCTGTCGTCAACAGGTCCATCATCGGTCAGCGTCCGAGATCGTGTGCAACGCGCGGCTGCGGGGATTGCACCGGTGGCGTCGCTTCACGTGGGTGACTCGGTCGGCGATTGAGCACAGCCCGCAAGGAGGGCGTCGCCATCGACGGCGTCGAGGGCTGGCCGGCAACTGACACGTTTGACTGACCCTGCGCCGCGGGGTCGTCTATCGGCGCGATGTCCGCGCGTGGCTCGAACGACTGCGTTCGCTTCTGCAGATCGCCCAGCTCGCCACTGAGCGCGGCGACATGGTCGCGATCACGCACGGTATCGAGAGTGGCGATGTTCGCCCGAAGAGAGGCGATGCGATGACGCCGCTCGACCGCCTCACGCTCGTGCACCGTGATCGGTGCCGCATGGCTCACGGTCAGTTTCTGGCTCTCGGGATCCGCGGTGACCGAACCGCCGACCCGCTCGGCGATCGCGGAAGCAATGCGCTTCGCATCCGCTGTCGAATACACCCCGACCACCGTGCGCGAATCGGGAATCGGCCCCGGACGGGTCGACTGCACTCGGACCTCGCTCACGTCCGGCGCGGTAGGGGGAGCGTCGATCCGCGAGGGTGCGGAGTCGGCGAATCGAGCGATCACTTCGGCCACTGCGGGCGGGGCCGGCACTTGCGCCTTGCGCACACCCGCTGCGTACCCGGGTTCGCTACTGAGCACCACCGCCAATTCGTTGGGAGTCCCGGTGAACGGGAGCTCGGTGTGTGCGCCGTCGCTCGACCGAACATTGACCGCGGCGGCGATACGGTCGACCTCCCGGCCGGCGGACAGCATCGCGGCCTGACTGACCGCGAAGGACGACGCCGCTGTCCGCGACTGAAACTCGGCGCGCGCGAACACATGGCCGGGATCGTTGTGTTGATCGAGGGTCGCGACCTCGACGGTGATCAATTCGGAGTGGGTAGGACGATTTCGTGCAGAAGTCATGAGGAGTGATCCTTTTTCGTCGTGCGCGCGTGTTCTCCCGGAGACGGCACGCGCGGAGAAGTGCGGAAGTGTGTTGGTTCAGCCGGCGTCGACACGCCGGCTGCAACCGAGCGCGGCGGAACTTGTCGGTGGCCTGGTGTCTACTGGCCGCCACACGGGGTGACCCCCCAGAACGAGAAGCGAGGTGATGATCGTGGTGATCGCGATAGTGGCCGGCATCGTCATCGTCGTTGCGGTTTTGCGCGCCGGCGTCACCGACGACGGCGGCTGGCGATTCGCGCCGGTACGCGCAACGGGCATGGTGTTCGGAATGGGCTTCCGAATCGTGGCCGTGGTGGCCGGCATCCTGTTCGCGATGGCAGTTGCCGTCGTGGCCAGTGCGTTCAGCAGCCCGCTGTGACTTCTCGCCCGGCCACAGTGTCAGAACAGCGTGGGAGTACCGCTCTCCAATAGAGCTGCCTGCACCGCTGCGTCGTCCCAACCCTGGCGTACCGCCGCACGCAACCGGCGCGAGCGCGCAGCACGTGCGGCTCGATCCGGCCCGTACCAAAGCCCCGGTTGGCGACGTCCACCGCCGCGACCTTTCGCGGCCATGTCGCGCAGATTCTGCGACTGGTTCCCGTCGACCACGTGAAGAGGCTGTTGCTGCGCCTCGTCCAGCGTCACTCGTACACAGATCGGGTTGTCGCACATGTGCAATGCGTTCACCGACTCGTCGATCGCCCCACCGAGCGCGATCGCCAATGCGTAGCGATGCGGGCGAACCACCCGCGGTTGTCCACCGCGGGAGACCCAGAATCTGCCGTACCCGTCGTCGGCAATGGCCCCGATCCAGATCGCACACGAGGACCGATGCGGCCCGTGCACCACGTAGCTGCGAAACCGAGCTCGCTCGTCGGCATCGCCTACTGCTAACGGTTTCGGCACCGACTCCCCACCCACCTAACGGTTCCCGGCCGGTCGGCCTGTCGTGAACACGACGGCCGCTGTGCGCCAACGACTTCTCGCCGCGAACACGGCCCGCTGTCGAGGATCTCATCGACCCGTCTCCCGCGCTATCCGGTGTGCGCCAGTGACTGTACGTCGGGAGCGTTGTCAGCGTGGACGTGTTCGTTCTGCGTCTGATGTTCCGGCGGAACGGCCGTCGCCGCCGGCCCGGTGGAGCTTCGCTCACCGGTGTTGGTCGAAGACGCATCTTCGCTCGCGTTCAGGCTGATCCGCGGGCGCTTCGTCGTGGAGCCCGTACCGCGTTTGCGTGACTCCGACGACTTACCTCCGGAGGCAGCTGCGATGACCGACGTCGGCACGGTGAGGCCGATGTCGCGGAGTTCGGCTGCAGTCCACCCGCCCGTCAGCGCTTCTTTCATGGCGGCGTGAACGGCCTTCTTGCTGGCCTCGACCGATTTCGTTGCTGCGCGTTTGGTGGCTTCGGCGGCTTTGATCGCGGCGTCGGCTTCGGCTCGTTGCTTGGCGGCGTTCTCCTCGGCGGTGCCGACTGCTTGCTGGGCGGTGACGATGGCTTCGGCCAAGGCGACACGTCCACGAACGGCAGCCTCAGCTGCGGCGTAGATGGCGTCTGTGTTGATGGGGGTGGCACTCATGAGTTGCGGGCCTTTCAAGTCGCCCGAACCGTCGGCAACATCAGCGCGACGAGTTCGGTGGGTACACGAATTGGCGCTTGAAGGATCGACCCGCAACGGCATCCTCAGCGGGTGTCAGTCTACCCGGTCATAGCCGCACACACACGGATCGAAGGTCGGCCTTCCCTCCGCGATCGAGGACAACGGAACGCTGCACTGGTATGCCGGGGTGAGCGACGGAGGGTAGCTACTCTCGCGGTTGCACCGTTGTTCGAGATCGGAAGGCCCCTTTAGATGACGCGCACGGATGAGACGTGGTTCCGCCTCCGAGAGTGGACGCAAGGCCAGACTCCATCAGAGCGCCTCGCGGCGCACGTCCTCGATGCGGAGGGATACGAGAACATCGACCCCTCACACCCCCTCGGCGGCAAGGACGGCGGCAAAGACGCCGTCGCCACCAAGGACGGAAAGAGCTGGGTCATGGGTGTGTACTTCCCCAGGGGCCAGCAGACGTTCACCACGATCAAGAACAAGTTCACCGACGATCTGACTGGCGCAAAGACGCACTCACCGCATGGCTTCGTCTTCGTAACCAATCAGGAGCTGACCTTGGGTGAACGAGCGAACCTGGTAGATCTCGGAGACGGAACCGAGATCGAGCTCTACCACCTCGAGCGAACCACGGGTGTCATCGATCGACCCAAAATGGCGCAGATCCGCAAGCAGTATCTCGACATCGAAGCCGGCCCACCTCCCATCGACGTATCACTGTTCATCGACGGCGCTGCCCGCTACTTTTCCAACGGCGAGGCTGCGAGAGAGCACCTCACCTCCGCGATCAGTGACGATGAGCGGAAGCAATTCGCCGAGGCCGAGGCAGCATCACGAGAGGCGTCACCGTTCGGTGTCCCGCCGCACATCTCGAGTCTGTTGGGAATCGGGTACGACCCACAGCCGCGAACGAGAGCGGACCTCGACGCACGTCTTGCCCAGTGGTCTGAGGAAGTGCGAGAAGGCTGGGTTGACAGCGAGCAGTACCTGGCCGCAATTACGTGGCCGGGATTGCGACTGCGGCTCCGAAACATCGAACAGGTCTTTCTCAACGACGTTCAGGTCATCATCACAATCAAAGGCGCGCAAGGTCTCGACTGGGAGGAGCGCGACACCTTCGGGTTCGACGAGTTCATTCCCCCCGTCTCGCCGCCCGGACAGCCATTGTTCGACACGTATCTGCCTCCTCCGGTGACGGACTACCGCAAAGGCTTGCAACTGGCGGACGCGCCCCTTGAGTGGGACAACACAGATGCCGAGACGATCGTCATCACAATCGACCTGCCACACCTCCGTCCTGATCAGACATGGACCAGCGATAACGAACTGCTGATCCTGCGCGCGATCGATCACACCGCGTCCTCTCTGACTGCCGAGTGGACAGTGACCGCGCAAACCTACGGCGAGTCCTACAGCGGAGTGCCACTCAGCATCCCGGTCCAGGCCGAAAATCTCGGTGACAGCTACCGAGCGGCGGTCACCCGGTCCGATCAGACCTGATGGACACACACGTAGACAGCTTCTCGTCCCGAGCAACCTAACGTCTCTGGGCTTCGCGGCGACGTTGGCGCGCGATCCGCATCCGGTGTGAGGGGTGCGTGTGCGACGGCCAGACGGTCGAACGAGGACCGTTCGCGGCGTACACCGCCAAGCACGCCGCAACACCGTCACTGCCGAACAGACGCGCCGCGACACCGTCGGCGTAGTACTCACGCGGCCAACTCATCACCATGAGCGAGACCACTATGGCAACACCCATCGACGGAATGAACAAGGGGAACCACACCGACCCGGCCAACCCGCCGTTCGCATCCCGCGTCGACGACACGAACGCTGCGGCGCAGCCACCGAGCAGGATCACCACCAGAACGACGTACGCCACGTAGTAGAGCCGGCGGGCGCGACGAAGCTTGGTCAAGTCCTCACGGTGCCCCAATTCGTGGGCCAGTAATGCCGACGACGGCAACGACTGCGGATCCGGCTGTGCACTGATCCATCCGTCCGTGACACCCAACGTGTCGGTGCCGTGGTGGTAGCGAGCACCCATACCCAACGGACCGGGGAGGAACTCGACGGACGGGGGAGGGGACTGACCGAGTAGAGCCGCGATTTCCCCAACACGAGCCACCCACATCTCGCGCTGCTCGGCGCTCGTCGTCGACTGCGGCACCGGTCGACGCACGGCCATCACCCACCCTCGCGTTCAGCGCCATCGGCAGCCACACGCGAGACCAGAGCGCGGGCCGCTCCCGCGTCCAGGCCCACCATCTCCGCCGCCACATCGAGACCGCCGACATGGGCCTGCAACTCGATCAACGCCGCCACCATCGCCCGCTCCGCTGCGACCACCTGAGCTTGCGCAGCCAGAAACGATGCCACCGCCGGACGGGCCGAGCTGGCCGCGCCGGCCACCTTCGCCGCCGCCGCCGCGCGGAGCTGAGTCCGCGTGGAGATCCGATCACCCGACCTACTCACCGCAGTACCCACCTCCACACAGACACGCCAGTCAGCACTCGTCACGACCCACAGGCCCTCTCCTACAGCCCAGTTCTCGCTGCCACACCATTTCACCTCACGAACCCAAGATCAAGCCCTACAGACCTCTTGCATTAAGGATAACGAAAAGATAACAGCAGCTATGATCTGTTTCGTGACCGCGACGATGCACAAGCTGACGGCCGGGGACGGGTACATGTACCTGATCCGGCAGGTCGCTGCGCACGACGCCACCGCACGTGGACGCGACACTCTCGCGGACTACTACTCCTCGAAAGGCGAGTCGCCCGGCCTCTGGATGGGATCGGGGCTACCCACGCTGCGCACCATCGGCGCAGGCGACGAGGTCACCGAAGCGCACATGCTCGCGCTGTTCGGCGAAGGCAAACACCCCGACGCCACCGCCATCGAAGGCAGGCACGCCACCGCCCTCGTCGCCGACGGTGCCAGCAAGAAAGACGCCGCCGCGCTCGCACTGCGAGAGAGCAAGCTGGGCAACCCCTTTCGGATTCACTCCGGCGTCACCGAGTTCCGCAAGGCGGTCGGCGAAGCGTTCACCGAACACAACGCCGCCCTCGGTCTGCCCTCCCACGCGCCGGTCGACGACGACGTCCGCGCGCAGATCCGCACCCGAATCGCCCGCGAGATGTTCGAGACCGAACTCGGCCGCGCACCGCTCGACGACCGCGAACTCAGCGGCTGGGTGGCCAAGAACTCTCGCGCCAAGACCACCGCCGTCGCCGGATACGACGTCACCTTCAGCCCGGTGAAGTCGGTCAGTGCCCTGTGGGCGCTGGCCCCGCGAGAGATGTCCGAAGCGATCGAAGCCGCCCACCATGACGCGGTCAAAGACGCGCTCGACTGGTTCGAGAACAACGCCCTGCTCACTCGGCTCGGCACCGATGGTGTGCAGCAGGTCGACACCGAAGGAATGCTCGCCGCCGCCTTCACCCACCGCGACTCCCGCGCGGGCGAGCCCGACCTGCACACCCACGTCGCGATCTCGAACAAGGTGAAAGTCAAAGGGCAGAACAAGTGGCTCGCCATCGACGGCCGGCCACTGCACAAAGCGATGGTCGCGATCTCCGAGACCTACAACACCCGCCTCGAGGGATACCTCCGAGACCGTCTCGGCGTCGACTTCGCCGAGCGCGCCGGCACTGACCCCGGCAAACGCCCGATCCGCGAAATCGTAGGCGTCGACGCCGATCTGGCCGCCCGCTGGTCCTCCCGCGCCGGGATGATCGACCTGCGCCGCGGAGAACTCGCCGCCGAGTTCCAACGCGAACTCGGCCGCGAACCCACACCCGCCGAAGCCCGCAAACTCAACCAACGCGCCAACCTCGAAACCCGCGAAGCCAAACACGAACCACGCTCGCTGGCAGAACAACGCACTGCCTGGCGCGCCGAAGCAATCGAAGTCCTCGGAAACGAACGCGCTCTCTCGGAAATGATCCGACGCACCACCCACGACCACGGGCCCGTACGCGAACCCGTCACCGTGGACGCACAGTGGATCGCCGAAAGCGCCGACCACGCCCTGTCGGTGGTCGGGCAGAGCCGCGCCCGCTGGCAGGAGTGGCATGTGCGCGCCGAAGCGGCCCGCATCGTGCGCGCGCACTCGGTCCCGAGCGAGCAGATGGAATACGCCATCACCGCCATCACCGATGCTGCTCTGGACCCGCAGCGATCGGTCGCGTTGGGACCGGACGACGACCTGGACGAGCCCGGGGTATTGCGCCGCAGCAACGGGGCCAGCGTCTACACCACCGAAGGCACGCGCCTCTACACCTGCGAGTCCATCCTCGCCGCCGAAGACCGCCTCGTGCAGGCCGCGCAACTGGGCGGGGGACGCAGCGTCGACCCGCTCACCGTCGACCTCGCGTTGCTCGAACACGCCGCCAACAAATTCGATCTCAACACCTCCCAAGCACAGATGGTCCGGGAGCTCGCCACCTCCGGGCAACGCCTCCAGCTCGCCCTCGCACCCGCCGGCACCGGCAAGACCACCGCCATGGCCGTACTGCGGAGCAGCTGGGAAGCAGAAGGGGGCCACGTCCTCGGTCTGGCACCGACCGCCGCCGCAGCCTCCGCCCTCGAACAAGACCTCGACGCAACCACCGACACCCTCGGCAAACTCGTCGACACACTCTGCGAGCTCGACGACGCCGCACCCGGCGAGGTCGTGACAGTCCCGGACTGGTTCGACAGCATCGACCACCGTTCCCTCGTCGTCATCGACGAAGCCGGCATGGCCTCGACCGCCGACCTCGACCTGGCCGTGCAGTTCGTCCTCGACCGCGGTGGCAGCGTCCGTCTGGTCGGAGACGATCAACAGCTCGCCTCCGTCGCCGCCGGCGGAGTGCTCCGCGACATCGCTACCACCACCGGGGCGATCACCCTCACCGACGTCGTCCGATTCAAGGACAACGCCGAAGGCCTCGCCTCCCTGGACCTGCGAGCCGGAAACGCCGAAGCCATCGGCTTCTACATCGACAACAACCGAGTCCACGTCGGAGATCTCGTTGCCGCCGAAGACCAGGCCTACTCGGCATGGCAACGCGACATCGAAAACGGCCTCGACGCGGTCATGCTCGCCCCCACCCGGGACACGGTCCGCACCCTCAACGAACGCGCCCGTATCGACCGCCTCGCTGCGACGGGCAAGACCATCATCGGCCGCGAGGTCACCTTGGCCGACGGACTGCACGCCTCGGTCGGTGACGTCATCACCACCCGTCGCAACAATCGACGACTCGTCATCGGGGCCACCGACTTCGTCCGCAACGGCAACCGGTGGACCGTCGAGGAAACGAACGCCGACGGCAGCCTGAAAGTCCGCCGCATCGGAGACGGTCGTGTGGTGACCCTGCCCGCCGACTACGTCAGCGAGAAGGTCACCCTCGGATACGCCCGCACCATTCACGGCGCGCAGGGCATCACGGCCGACACCTGCCACACCGTCTTCAGTGGACGCGAGACCCGGCAGCTCGCCTACGTCGCCGCTACCCGTGGCCGCAGCGAGAACCACCTGTACTTCGGGTCCGCCCTCGACGGCGACGAACACTCGGTCATCACCCCTGAAGCCGTCACACCGCAAACGGCTGTGGACCTGTTCACCCGCATCCTCGGCCGAGACGGCGCGCAGGAATCGGCCACCACCGCCGCCCGCCGACTCGCAGACCCCGCCGAGCGACTCCCGATCGCCGCAGCGGCCTACGACGATGCCGTCGGCACCGCCGCAGAACAGGTCCTCGGCGACGACGAGATGGAGCGCATCGATGCCGAAGCGGACAAGGTCGTCCCCGGCGTCACCGACGCTGCAGCATGGCCCGTGCTGCGCAAGCACCTGGCCATCCGCGCCGTCGGGGGAACCGACCCGATCGCCGCACTCGCCCGCGCCGCCAGCCACCGCGAACTCGACACCGCCGTCGACGTCGCCGCCGTCCTGGACTGGAGGCTCGACCCGAGCGGAGAGCATTCCGCCGGCAGCGGCCCCCTGCCGTGGCTGCCCGCCATCCCTCCAGCCCTTCGTGCAGACCCGACGTGGAGCAACTACCTCACCGCCCGCGCAGAACTGGTCGACACCCTCTCGACAGCGGTCGACGAACGAGCCCGCGGCTGGACCAGCGAGACCGCGCCGGTCTGGGCCCGGCCCTTCCTCGAACACCCGGACCTGCTCGCGGACCTCGCCGTGTGGCGCGCAGCGCGCACAGTCGACGACATCGACCTCCGGCCCACCGGTCCCCCGCAGTTCGCGGCCGCACACAAACGGCAGCAGAACCGGCTCGACAAGAGGGCAGCAGCGGTCATCGGCTCGCCCGATGCCGCCACCAACGCCTGGAGAGCGCTCGCCCAGAAGATCGAGCCGCGGATCCTCACCGATCCGTTCTGGCCGGTGCTCGCACTCCGGCTGACCACCGCCCGCCGCGCCGGTCTCGACGTCCCCGCTCTGCTGCGTTCGGTCACCGGGGACCGCCCACTACCCGACGAGATGCCCGCTGCAGCCCTGTGGTGGCGGCTCTCGCGCACCCTGAGCCCGGCCGCTCTGGACTCCACGACACCGTCCAAGCACCTCGCACCGCACTGGACGCCGACCCTCGACGTCGTGTTCGGCGAGGAGACCGCGCGCACGATCCGCAGCGATCACGCATGGCCCTCCCTCGTCGCCGCGGTCGACAACGCGCCCATCGACTGGGAGCCGCAGCAGATCCTGGCCTTCACCGACGAGCTGCTCACCCAGGCCCGCGACGTCGACGACGAACTACGCCCCGACGAGCTCACCCAAGCGTTGGCGTGGCGGATCACCGCCCTGAGCCATCACGAGTTCACCCACCACGACTTCCCAGCCGTCGAACACGCACTGGTCGACCCTGCCGAGGACGAGGCAGCAGCAACCGTCGCCGGAAAAATCGACCCGTACGAGTCGACCCCCGCCACCACGCAGAGCCACGCCCCCGAGACCACCACCGCAACCGTCACCGGGACCGGCCCGGTGTTCGAGGCCGGCTTCGACGACTACTACCCCGAGCTGAGCGACGCGGACCTGCCTCCCGACCCGGAGTCCGACCTGCCGCCACCGGACTTCGAGTACGACACCGGGGCCGACTGGGACATGCTCGCGGAGTCGATGGACTCCCTGCGCATGGTCCGCCCCGAACACGAAGACATCGCACCCGCTGCCCGGGTGGCCGCGCTGCACGCCGAGCTCGCGGACGCACGCACCCGCAGCAACGATCTGTGGCGCGCGTACCTCGACGAACGAGGCCCCGCGATGACCGCTGCGATCCCCATGATCGTCGATGTCCGCAGCCGCGCCGACGCCCTGCGCCCGCTGTACTTCGCCGCACAGGACGCGCACGCCCGGTGGCTGGAGACGACCCGCGAACTCGAAACCACCGACGCTCGATGCCGAGACCTGGCGCGAGCTGCAGCAGCCGCGACCAAGGACGGCCGCGACGACGACGCACTCCACGCCCAGGCCGACCTCGCCCTGGTCGAGATACTGCGCGAGCACGCGCACGCCACCGAACGCGACGCCCACCAGCTCTGGCAGCGGGCCCAGGCCGACCTCGAGACCGCAGCCGGGGGACCCGGCAACATCGTGACCACCGCCGATGCCGACGTCATCCGCGACACGGCAGCCAGCATCGACCAGATGTCGGTCGACGACGCCCGCGCCACCGTTCGCGCACTCGAAGGCGAGATCATGCGCGCGGAAATGCACGAGGCCCACCACGATGCCCCCGCCGTCGCCGAACACACCCCCCTGCCGCCGGCACGCTCGCCCGAGCCGGACAGTCGCGGCCAGGTCGCCGTCCTCACCAAGCCCGACGTCGACCGTGCAAGCCCCACCGCCGCACCGAAAAAGCCTGCGCAGAATCGCAGTACACCGGCTCGATCCGACCGCACCACAGCGCGCCTTGCTCTGTCGGATCCAGCGTTCGCGGCGGTCGAGCCCTCCCGAGATCCCCGTGCACTCACCACCGAGTCCGTCGATTCGGAACTCCCGGCATCCGAAGCGTCGGCGATGCCCGACTCCGAGCCGGACCTGCACGGGACATCGCTTCCCGACGAGAGCGCCCCACCGGTGCCGAGCAGTGTCAGCACTGAGGCAACTGCTACTGCCGAACCGACAGAGACCACAGTCGATCCGGACCTGATCGAGGAACGCATCGCCGAGGGAACCAAGGCCATGAAGACCGCAACACCCGAGCTCAAAGCCAAGATCAAACAGACCACGCTCAGTCAACGGCTCAATCCCAGCGAGAGCGGGGCCGCGACGTTGGCTCGCTACCGCGCAGAACTCGAACGCCGCGCCGCCCTCACGCAGGGCGAACGCGCCGCCGAAGACGCGGTACGCGAACGACTACGCAGACAGCAGGCAAAGGGAAGCAAGGGACCGCACCGAGAACCCGAGAGCGGCCCACGAAAGGACCGTGGCCATGAACTGTGAGCACCGAATGAAGGACGGACGACGATGGACGAGCCCGACCAGTCGAACGGCCGCACCGATCCGGTGTGCCGCATGGGTAGATTTTTCGCTTTCACCACACACCGAGCGGGGGCGCAGCGACCATGGCGCGTGACGACCAGGATCAACCGTCCCTGTTTTCGATCGGAGAGGGGACCGACGATGTCGGAACCGGAGATGAACGTGGATCTGCGGATCCGCGACGAAGTGCGCAGGATCTGGGGGGAGTGGATCGGACTCGATCCGGACCTGCCCGAGGCCGTACGCGAGGAACAGATCGAACGCGAAGCGGCGCGACTGACCCAACTGGTGGAGGAAACGGTGGGGGACAGCGCCCACGGCTTCCTGATGGATCGGTGGCGGGCCGAGAACCCGGGAGTGACACCGGACTACCCCACGACCGTGGCGTTGATGACCACGGCCTGGCACTCGGCACGATCGAAGATCCTCGAGGAACACCTGTACCCGCAGGTGACCGAGGAGATCTACCAACGGGTGATCTCCACGGACGCAGTGATCGAGGAGGAGCGCCGAGCGCACCTGCAGAGCGCGCAGGACAAGGGCGACGAGATGCGTTGGACGACACTGTCGGTGGACATCTCGCCGCTGGCGAGCCGGATCGTGGACCGGGTGTGGATGGACCGTCCGGGTCGATTCCTGCTGCTCGCCCAGGCGCTGATCCAGCAACGACTCGACGACAACCAGCCGACGCCGACCACAGCGAGCGATCCGATCGCCGCGGAGCTCGAAACGTTGATCCTCGACGAGATGGACCGGACGCCGGGCGCGACTCCCTTCTGACCCTTCGGGCGCAGTGGGTCGACGCCCACACGGCCACCGCCGACATTCTGCACCGAGGAGGCCGTCTCAGGCAGCACCTCGACAACGCCGAGCGCGCGCTCGAACGCGCACGCCAGCAAGACAACCGCGACGGCATCGAGGCACTGACACAGCGGATCTCGGACCTGTCCTACCGGCGCACCCGACTGCTCGCCGACTACGAGCGCGCCCGCGCGGCCGAAGGGCAGCTCGGCAACGCCCTGCGCGCCGCCGGGATCGATCCCGCCTCGATCAACCACAGCGCCGTCGCCCGCGCCGACGCCGCGCAACGCCGCACGCCGCCGACCTGGGCCAACGACCCCGCCACCGGACGCCAACTCGACACCCTGCGCACGCTGCTCGCCCGATCCGGACTACCCGACGACACCGTCGACGCGCGCCTGACCAAAGCCGAGGCCGACCGCTCCATCAAGGCCATCCTCGCCGGCGAGCTGCCACTGCTGCGCAGCACCGACGATGCAGCGCCGCCGGCACCCCCGCAGGCGTCGGCACACGAGGTACTCACCGAGCGCATCCGCGCCGCCGTCCTCGCCGACGCGGATCTGACCGTCTCGGCTCAGGCGTCGTCGAACACCTTCGCCCAGTTCCAGTCGTGGGCGCTGGCACGGACGAAAACGGTCATGCTCGACGCCGTCGTGGGCGTCGACGACACCGACACCGCGCTCACCGGCGCCGCACAATCGCTGTTGGCCGATCCTGCCCGCCTCGATGCACTTCCCCACGAGCTGGTCGACTTGCTCTGGCAGACCCACCACCGGGCACCCGAGGCAGACCCCACAGAGCCGGACACCACAGGGCCAGAGACCACCGACGAAGCTGCACGTCAGCACCTGGCCCAGAACGAGCTCGACAATGCCGCCACTGCTGCGATCGTCGACTTCGACGATCGCGGCCGCCGCGCCTACGACCCGCGCGCGCCCTTTGCCGCGCCCGATCCCTCCGCCGACCCCGTCGTCGGCGCAGCACTCGAATCCCTGCCCTCCGACAGCGTCGACGCCACACAGATCCGCGCCGACTTCATCCACGGCTACGCCACCGCCGCCAGCACCGATGCTGCCAGGCGCGCCGCTGCGGCCACCGAAACATCGCTTCCCGCTGACGATTCCGCCGACACCGCGACACCCCGCGAGGTACACGCTGCGCCGGTCGAGGTGCCCCAGTACGAGACCGGAGAACCCCTCACCAGCCCGTTGTGGCGCAGCAACAGTCTCATCGCCGCCCAACGCCCCGACGGCTCCACCGTCTACATCAGCGCCGACACCGCCCGCCGCTATGCCGCCGTCTCCGACACCGTCACGCCAGAACCCGAACCCCAGACCGCGACCGGACCGGAAGCGACGCCCGAACCCGAGACCGCCGCCGAACTCGGCGGCGTCGACGCGGGCGGACCGAGCCGGGAACCGTTAGGTAGCGGTGTCGACTCCGCTGACCACTCAGCCCGATTTACTGCTCCCGCAGTCGATTTCGTTCTCGGCACGGACGTTCTCGTCCCATCCGGAGCCAAAGCCCGAGCCCGCGCCAACCTCGATGCCCTCGCCATCGTTCAGCGGTTGGCCACCGAGTCCCGCCCCGCCACCGACGCCGAGCAGGACGCACTGGCTCGCTGGTCGGGATGGGGCGGCGTGCCGCAGATATTCGACACCGCCAAGACCGAATGGGAGCCCGAGCGCGAGGAACTGCGCACCCTGCTCAGCGCCCCGGACTACGCCGCAGCCCGCTTGAGCACCGTCAACGCCCACTACACCGATCCCGCCATCGCTTCTGCCCTCTGGCGCGCGGTCGAACGCGCCGGTCTGCCCGAGGGTGCCCGCGTCCTCGAACCGGGTTGCGGCAGTGGACACTTCGTCGGTCTCGCCCCCACCGGAACGAAGATGGTCGGCGTCGAGCTCGACCCCATCACTGCAGCGATCGCCCATCACCTCTATCCGAACCAGCACATCCGCAACCACGGATTCGAGGCAGCGTTCGCCGGCGACGGCACCTTCACCGCAACCATCGGCAACGTCCCGTTCGGTGACTATCCGGTCTACGACGACATTCACAACCCCAACAGTCGCTCGATCCACAACCACTTCATCATCAAATCCCTGCACCTGACCGCCCCCGGCGGGTACGTCGCGGTCATCACCAGCACGTTCACTTCCGATTCGGTGCGCCCGGCCGCGCGGCGCGAGATCGCCGCCCTGGGTGACCTCGTCGGCGGCGTCCGGCTGCCGTCGGCCGCGCATCGTCGCCAGGCCGCCACCGACGTGCTCACCGACGTGCTGATCTTCCGCAGGCGAGAGCCGGGCCGCGAGGCCACCGAACAGACCACGCTGTGGACCGAGGTCGCCCAAGTCACCCTTCCCACTGGGAACGGAGACAGCACCGCACCGGCCCACCTGAACCGGTACTTCAACCGGCACCGAGACCGCATCCTGGGCACCGTCGAGGTCGGTTCCGGAATGTACGGCTCGACCACGATGAAAGTCGTTGCCCCGCAATCGCAATCCGTACCAGCCCTGCTGACGCGGGCGCTGGAGAACATCGTCGACGATGCCCTGGACTCGGGCCTGGCGATGACCGCCGCGGCTCCAGATCGAACCCAGCATCACGAGCTCGATACCGCCGGCCTGCACACCGACTCCGGGACCGATACCGGAACCATCCCCGGCACACTGCGATTCGACGCCCACAGCTCCCGGTGGGAGCAGTACCAGGTCGGTGCCGGATGGGTTCTCACCCCCGCCAAGGGCCGCGAGATCAACGATCAGTGGCAACGACTGCTCGCCATGGGCGATACCGTCCTGGACATCGGTGAGAGCGCGCGCACCGCCGACTCGACCCCCGAGCACCGACAAGACCTGCGCGAGAAGCTCGATCGGCAATACACCGACTACACCAACCGATACGGCTTCATCAACCGGTTCAAGTGGACCAACCACGCCACTGAGAACAGCCCCGAGAAGACCGCCGAGAACTTCACCGCCCTCGAAGCGCAGTGGCGCATCGACGCAGCCGGGCAGGCCGCCCTCGATCGAGGGGTGGATCCCGACGACCTCGCAGACCTCGATCTACCCCCCTACGGGGGTGAGATGCCCACCGAGGTCACCGAAGCACTGCTGGAGAAGGCGCGCACACCGGCGCAGGGGCCCCGTAAGAGCCGCCATCACCTTCAAGGGGCCATCAGCTTCGACCCCCGCATGGCGATGGTCCGCTCGCTCGAACTCTTCGACGACGAGACCGAGCAGGCCACCAAGACCTCGATCTTCGATACCGACGTCACTTTCACCACCGAAAGCGCCACCAGCGCGGCCGGCATCGACGAAGCGATCGCCATCGCCTTCGATGAACGCGGCAGCATCGACCCCGAACGGGTGGCCGAGCTGCTCGATACCGACGTCGAGGACGTACTAGACCGATCCCGAGGCAAGATCTACCCCTCACTCACCGATCCGAGTACCTACGAGGTCGCCGGCCAATTCCTCGCCGGCGACGTCCGCAGCAAGCTCGCCCGCGCCCGCGTCGCCGAAGCCGAGAACCCCGACGTCTACACCGGTGTCGTCGACGCCCTCGAGGCCGTCGTGCCACCGGATGCCGACCCCGCGCGCATCGGGGTGCGTCCCGGCGCGGAATGGGTCGGAGTCGACAACCACAAGCAGTTCCTGGTCCAGGAGTTCGGGATCGACCCCGACGAGCTGACCGTCTCGTACGCCGCAGTCAACGCGACCTGGCAGTTCGAGACCAGTTCGGCCCCGAACTGGGACGACCCGCAAGGCTACGAGGACCCGTGGGGCATCGCCGGCCGCTACTCCGGGCTCGAGCTGTTCACCGCGATCGCCAACAACAAGCCCGTCGAAGTGCTCAAGACCGAGAGCGAGCTCGACCGCGAGCCCAAACCGCGATTCCACCCCAAACACACCACCGACCTGCGCAATCGCGCGGTACGGCTGGAAGAGAAGTTCGTGCAGTGGCTCTGGTCCGATCCGGCCCGCTACGAGCACCTCACCGAGGTCTACAACGGGCGGTTCAACCGGTTCGTCAAACCCCAGTTCGCCACCGAGCACAAGCAGTACCCGGGCCTGAACCCCAACTACATTCCGTACTACTACCAGTGCCAAGCCGAACAACGTCTGACTCACGGGGAGACGATCCTGCTCGATCACTGCGTCGGATCGGGCAAGACCCTCACCATCACCATCAGCTGCATGGAGATGCGCCGACTCGGACACAAACGCCAGCCGTGGGTGGTCGTGCCGAACCACCTCGTCGACCAGTGGGCCGCCGAGGTTCGCGATGCCTACCCGGCCGCGAAAGTGCTCGTCGGCGGCGACCTGTCCGGGCCCCGCGACCGGCAACGCTTTATCGGCCAAACAGCGGTGACCGACTGGGACATGGTCATCGTCCCCGAATCGGTGATGAAGCTGATCGCGGTCAGCAAGGACACCGAGCTCGCCTACATCGAGACCCGCATGATGGAACTACGCGAAGGCCTCGAACGCGCCAAGGAGACCGGCGGCGAGCACACCGTCAAACAGATCGAACGCGTCCTCAAACGCGAACAAGCCAAACAGCAGAAACTGGTGTCCTCCAAAGCATCCGACACCGGACTGACATTCGAGCAGTCCGGCTGCGACTTCCTCTGGGTCGACGAGGCGCACTACTACAAGAACCTCGCCCGCACCTCCAACTCCGCCGACCTGTCCCTGCCCGAGGGATCGCAACGCGCCTCCGACCTGGAGATGAAAGCGCGCTGGCTACGCGACCGCGCCATCCTGCGCAACGTCGAATCCGGACAACCCGACGCCCCCGCGAAAGCGATCGCCTTCGCCACCGGAACACCGGTGAGCAACTCCCTGTCCGAGCTGTGGGTGATGAACCGCTATCTGCGCCCCGATCTGCTCGACGCCGCCGGAATCGGCCACATCGACGCCTGGGCACAGACATTCGCCAAACAGCGCACCACCGTCGAAATGAACATCACCGGTACCTCACTGCGGCCGATCTCGCGGATGGCCGAGTACCAGAACTTGCGGCAACTGATCGCCATGGTCGATCAATTCCGCGACGTGGTCACCGAGGACCAGATCCCCGTCGAGTTGCCGCGAATGCGCACCGGCAAGCCGCTGGTCGTCGAATTCGACCTCGCACCGCAGGTCCGAGACTTCATGTTCGATCTCGACGAACGCATGGCCGCGACCTCCGGACGCAGCATGGACGTCGACAACGCGTTGAAGATCTCCAACGACGGCCGCAACGCCTCCCTGCACCCGACCCTGGCGAAACTGCCCGAACCGGAACCCGAACACGACCGAGTCGCCGTCGCAGCGGATCTGCTCTGGAACACCCACCTCGAGCACCGCGACCTGTTCACCCCCGCCGACCGGCACGGCCCCGACGCCCGCGGGGTATTCCAGATGGTCTTTTGCGACCGCGGCACCCCCAAGGCCGGCGGGGCGGCGGACAAGAGTCTCTACGCTCGCCTGCGAGAAGCGTTGGTGGACAGAGGAATGGAGCGATCGGAGGTCGTGTTCATTCACGACTACCCGACACCGAAACAGAAGCAGCAGCTCTTCGCCGACTGCCGCGCCGGCAAGGTTCGCGTGCTGATCGGCTCGACACCCAAGCTCGGCACCGGCGTCAACGCCCAACGCCTGCTCAAGCAACTCATCTCCCTCGATCCCGCGTGGACCGCAGCCGACATGCAGCAGCGGTTCGGGCGCATCATCCGGCAGGGCAACGTCCACCGCGAGGTCGACGTGGTCAACATCGTCGCCCGACGCTCCTACGACGCCACCATGTGGCAGATCATCGAACGCAAAGCCCACTCCGTCCAGCAGCTACGCGGAGGCGAGATCCCCGACACGATGGAAGACGTCGGCGGCGACATCGCCCTGTCGGCCGCGCAGACCAAGGCCGCCGCCACCGGCGACCCCGTCTACGTCCGCGCGATCGAGCAGCAGGCGCACGTCGACGCGCTCGAATCCGAACAGACCATGATCGCCAACGCGAACGCCTCCCGCCGCGCGGCCATCGACCGCCTCGACCGCGCCGCCCAGCGCCTCGACGCCGACATGCCCACTATCGAGGCCAATGCCGACCGCGCTGCAGCATGGCTCGACATCGACGACCGCGCCGAGAAGATGATCACTATCGATCACCGGACCGCCGCCGACGACGACACCGAATCGCTCGTCGACGCGCTGCAGAACGTCCTGCGCACCACCTACATCGACATGCGAGCAGTCAAGAGCGGACGACCGAGCGAGTTCGCGGAGATCGCCGGCGTCGCGATCGCCGGCACCTACCGCCCGGTCAACGACCAGCTCGAACTCTCCATACCAGCAGGCCCGAAACGCTACGTCGAGCACCGCAAACTCACCGAAGCGATGTCCAGTACCACCGCCGCACGCGGGATCCTCCAGCAGATGCGCAACATGATCAAAGAGCTGCCCGTGCGCGCGACCGCAGCTCATGCCGACCGCGCACACATCGCCGGGAGACTGACCGAGCTCACCGCGCAGGAAGACCGAACCTTCACGCGCACCGACGAACTCGCCCAGGCCCGCTACGCGCTCGCCGAACTCAAAGCAGACGTCAACGCCCGCGAGAACTCACCCGAAGCGCTCACCGAACGCGGCCGCGACCTCGACCGGCGCCGATCGCAAGGGCTATACCCGAAATGGAGCCTCGACCTCAACCCCACCCCCGCACACGCGGACGCCCAACACAGCAGCCGCGCAGCACTCGTCCAGTCCGTCCCCGACCGGATGCAGGCCTTCGCCGAAAAGTGGGCCGCAGCCCAAACCGAGCGAGACGCACGCCGCGCCGACTACCCATGGAAGCCGAAATCGCCTGACGGATCACGCTTTCAACGCGGAGCAGACCGCGACAGCGGTGCACCAGGAGCGGCGATCCAATGGACTGACCGCACCTGGCACTGGACCGCATGGACAGGCCCCGACAACTCGACCTCCGGGTTCGAGGAACGCCGCGACTCGGCCCGTTACGCCGCCGAAGGCGCACTACGCGACCTCGAAACCGAGGCATCGAGTCACGAATCGCCTCAGGCCGAGCGAGACGTATCGCCGCTCAAATCCATGCTCAACCGCCAGTCCACCAAGAAGGCCGGCACCATCCGCCCGCCTGCGCCGGAACCGGATCGACACCGCGATCACGGCCTGGACAGGTGAACCGGTCGGCTGACTGGTGGTCAGGGACGCAGCACAGCATCCCAGACATCGGAACTCTTCAAATCGACGGGCAAGTCGAACTGGTCCTCGAACCACCGTTTGAACCCCTCCGTGCGACTAGGTGAATCGAACCATTCGACGAAGGCTTCGACGAGCGCGAGCGCCTTCTTGATCCTTGGGTGCTGCTGATTGAGTGCGACCTCGAGCGGGGGGTCGTTGTCGATCACCAAAAAACCGCGTTCGGCGGCGTCGTAGAACGCGGGATTTTCGTCGTCTACGTCATGAAAGCTGTCGGGCAGGATCAGATCGTCGTTGGAGACATGGAAGCGAATCGCCGTGATTACGGAGCCTGGCATGCGGGATTCTTGAAAGTACTTGACGACCGCACCGGCAAGGTGCTCGAACTGCTCCCTTTCGCCCTCGGGCAATTCCACAGCCGCAATCTGCTCCTGGGTCTTCGCCGCTAATAGGGCGTCATAGCGATCCTCGAGCTCCCCGAACTTCTCAAGCAGAAGGTTGTAGCTTTCCGTCTTTTGCTCGAGCTGAAGTTCGATTTCGGCGACCTGTTCTGCAGAGTAGGTCTCGACCTTCCCCAGCAACTCCTCGTATCGTGAGGCGCTGACCAGCCACTTGTCCCTGTGAATAGTCCAATCTGCGGTATTCGCCTTGAGACCGAACGCTTCGATGACCCTGTCGTGCATTACGTCGAGGTCCTGCCCAGCGGTGGCCTCGTCGAGCTGACCGATCAGCATTGCTTTCAGTGGTCCCGGCAAGTCCTCTCTGGCCAGCCCAGGTGTGAGCACCGGGAGGAACGTCCCTTTCACCCATGCGGCACCCATTTCCGCCAAGCATGTCGGACGGGTGAGGTAAGTAGGGGAGACGATCGCAATGACCAATGGCGACGCCGCTGCTTCTTCCCTCATTTCGGTGAACAGGTCGAGTCCGGATGCGATCCCTGTCCCGCGCTGAGAGGTGTAGAAGACCTGTTCACGAGGGAATCCGCACCCGAGCCGGAGGATCTTTTCCACGAACTTGGAGACGTATTTTTCATCGTCACCTGCGTGACTGATGAACAGTTTCCCGGTCTTCTTGGCCATCGGACCATGCTAGTAGGCGCGTAGTGGTGGCCGAGTTACTCCAGCCTTTCCGTGCTGTCGCTTTCCAGCAATTGCAGAACACGGACCACCGTCACCGTGGCCTGCGCGGCTGCATAGGCCTCCACGTGATCGACGCCTGAGTGGGTCACACGCTGCGCGAGATCCCACGTCGCCCTGACGAAGACGCGCAACTCCTTGTGCGAGCTTCCGGCGGCGTATCGCTTCAGATACAGCCCTATCCATTGCTTCGCATCTGCCGCCTTGGGTTCGTCGTCCCCGTCCGGTACCAAGTCGGGGTCTCGAATGATCGAGGTGGCGTCGATGAGGATCTCGCGGGCCCGTCGGCCTACGTCTTGGCGGTCGTCATCGGTGCGCGCCTGCTCCAGTGCACGCGCTAGACCATCGATACGATCTTGCAGACTTGCCCACGTCGGGTCGGCAGTGGTGGAGGCGGTAACCAAAGCGCCCGACCCCTGAATGCTCGTCAGTGTGGCCGCTGTGTCCGCTACGAGGGTGCTGACGAACTCCCTGCGGTGAACCCATGTGGAGAGATCACCTTTGCTCCAGCGTCCGCCCCATTCCCCAAGCGTGCTGTAGGGGATGGGGTTCGGCACCCCCAATTGCTGAAGCAGTCTCTTTAGCTGTTTGTGGCCCGTTTGGTACTCACTGTCGGCCTTTGCTTTCTTCGTCGATCCAATCCTCGTATCGGTCGTCGACGCCGCGACCAGACGAGCAGCTTGCAGGTCGAGCATCTCAGCGGCTTGTCGAGCGATGTGCTGCCTCGATGGGAGGTCCTTATCGGTCATGAAACCAGGATGCCGGTAGACCTGACGTCGACTGCGGTCGCGTGGCGATTCAACGGTGAGGGGCGCTGTGGCTACACCCCGTAGGTGCGATGCACCCCTGTCGTCTACCGTCTCGAATCGTGCACGCTTACGTCGACGAAACCAAAAGCAGAGGTCTCGTCGTCGTGGCCGCGATTGCCGATGTCCGCGACCTTCAGGCCTCACGCAAAACACTCGTGGCACTGCGCCTGCGAGGGCAGGAGCGCATCCACTTCAAGTCCGAAAGCGACTCTCGTAGACGAACCATCGCCGACGCCATCGCCGGGCTGCCCATCCGCATTCACGTCTATGACGCAGCAGCACTGCCCGAACGAGAAGGTCGCACCCAGGCACTGCAAATGCTCGTGGCCGACCTCGCAGGTATGTCGGCCACCCGCCTGGTCATCGAGCAGGACGACTCCCTACTCAGAGCAGACCGACAAACACTGTTCGCCGCAACTCGTAAGCAACAGATCCAGGATCGCTTGGCCTACGAGCACCTCCGCGCCAAACAAGAGCCCATGCTGTGGGTGCCGGACGCAGTGGCATGGTGCCTGGCCAAAGGCGGACATTGGAAGACGCGAATCGAGCCGATGATCACCACCTACAACACGTTGACTTGACCGAGTGAACTCCCTCCGACCCTTAGTCTTGCGCCTGAGTTCCACACTGAAACCCGTGTAGTTCCCAAATGGGAACCCGAAACGTATGATTCTGAAATGGAGTCCACACTCGATCCCAGCACTGTGCTTATGGCCGGATCCGCCAAGACCATCGCCGACGTACACGTGGCCACGTTCGAGCAACTCGTGGAAATGCTGGTGCTCAACCCCACCGTCAAACAGTTGCTTGCAGCCGGATACACACACGCGCAAGTGGCGCGAACCGTGCACATCAGGAAACAGCAGGTCGGACGCCATGCCCGCACGGCATTTCATCCGGTGACCCTTGCGGATGGGTTGCACTCGATCGACGTGTGGGCGCTCGCCCTCTCGCTGTGGGGGGACTCCGAACAACGGCTGCAGCTCGCGATCGACACCGCATTCGAGTGGGATGCCACGCGGCTGGCCGACGTCGCGCTGCCAGAACAGAATCTTGAGCAATACCGGATCGGTTCTGTAGCCGATGAACTCGACACGTACGGCTGCGCATTCGCTCGATGCGAGGCAGCGCGTCCGTATACGCCGCGCCAGGAGGACTCGAACGCGGCACGAATCGATGCGTTACGCGCCAGAGCAGCCGGAGCGAGCGAACTCGACCTGAGCGACCGCGAGGACGAAATACTCGGGCTTCTGCGCACCCCCGTGGTTCCGGAAGTCCCCGACTTCCTGTTCCGAAACCGGCATCTGCGATACACCAACACTACGTCGAACAGTCAGCCCTGGGCAGTCAAGTACGAACAGCGGCACGTACGCGAGCACACCGAAATGAAACGGTACGGCCAGCTACTTCCCACGCTGCCTGACGACTCCAATGACCCGCGCGTGCTCGCCCGCGACCTCGTGCTGTTGAACCTGGGCGATGCACGAGTGGTGTCCCTACCCTCGTCGGACACTGCCCCGTTCGAGAGCCGCAGTCGGGTACTCGAGCGGTTTGCGGGTGTGCTCGGCGTTCGGCTGGATGAGTCGCAAACCTATGCCGAAGGCAAGACAGTCTCCGAGGTCGAGTCCGAGATTTTGGGTGCGTTGGACAAGTACCTGAATGCTGAACTCGCTGCCCGTTCAAGCACGTCGCAAACGCTGTAGATACGCAAAACCCGGCTCACCAACCGTCCGGAAGGCTGCCGGGTTCACTTCGACGAGGCTAGTGCCTCACGCCAAGATATTATCGCACCGAATCTCGGATACGTCCAGTGCCGAACCCATGCCTTGCCGATGATAGGTGGACGGATCCGTGGCCGGTAGAGCCCTCGGGGTGCGCATCGGTTCAGGCGTCGGTACCGTGGATGGCTCAGTTTCCTCCAGCGAAAGGAAGTGCCCGAATGCTCGGACTCGGCCCGCTCGGTTTCTGGCTCCGTGATTGGAGCGGCGCGATGGGTAACGTCGCCCCCCAAGGCCCCATGGCTTGATTCCCTGTACGCAAAGGGCACGGACAGTCATTGTCCGTGCCCTTTCTCGTCTAATCAAGCTCCGAGGACAGAAACACAAGAGAGTTGCGTCGATGGGCTTCCCGCGGATGTCAGTGCATCACAAGGCCGCGGGCGATCCGCCGGGCCCGTTCGATCAGGGTGGCCGGCCGCTACGCATCGTCCTCGACGTAGCGCCGGACAAGCGCCGGATCGAAGAGTGGATCGATCCCCCCCTCGACATGCCGGACCCGGAAACCTTTCTGTGGTCGCTGACAGAGGACGACAGTATCGACCGCTACTGGATCGGCACCGCCAACGACCCGGCAGACGCCGGCCGGGTCCTCATACCACCAGGCCCCCTCGCCCCGGATGCCCACGACTACCTGGAGTTCTCGACCATCGACGGCCCGGGGCGACGGACCGGACATGCAATCTGGCCCTACAGCACCTACGAAAAGATCGCTCTGCGTGACGCCGGAGCCCAGGGAGTGAGCGCCGGACAGTGGTTGAAGGAACTTCTCGTCGCAAAGGCCAGCAGCACAATGCCCGCCGATCTGCTGGCCACCACCAATCCGCGCATCCTGTCCAGCCAGGCGACCGACATAACGAACGCGCACCCCTATTCCGCAGCCGAGGCCGTAGGGGTCGTCGGGCTGTACCTCCGCAATAAGGGGAAATACCCCGTCATCGGACCGGATCAACTGGTACTCGACGAACGCTCGACGTTCCTTCTGGCAGTCGAGGAACTCCTCCCGTCGTGGCGGGTGTGGGCCTCCGAGCTCAGCCAACACAGTCGCACGACCGGCAACGACACTGCTGCACTGTTGGCCCAGACGGTCCGGGAACGCATCATCCGGATGTTGCGGTGCCGCGACCAACTGCTCATCGCATCCGTGGCTACACAGACCAACAACACCGCGGACCGTACGGTCGAATTCCTGGACTACTTTCTGGTCAATCTCGTCGGGGCTTTCGACGCAGCGGCTAGGGCTGCTCACCTCGTCTACGATTTGCCGAAGAACGAACGTAGACAGGCGGGTTGGCAAAACAGACAGTGGCTGAAGAAACTGGGCAACGCCAAACTCACGGCCCTGTTCAAACGGCGCAGCGACGGCTATCGGATGTTCGAGGTCTGCCGCATTCTCCGAAATACTGTCCACAGCGAAGGGCTGTCGCCTATTGCGTTGAAGGAACCGCAGGTTGCGCACCTGCAGACCCTCGTGAGGCTGCCCCAGGAGGAAGCCGACGACCTTGTCCGACTCTTCACCCAGCTCGGCGGATACAACACTTGGGGATTACGACGCTTAGGTGTCGGGATCGGTGACTACGTCGACGCGGCGACGTTCATCGAGCGGCTTATCCCCTTGGCAATGGCCGTGTTGGATAAAGCTCTTGTGAACACGCCTGCTTCCGCACTGACCGGCATCGTTCAATCCCCGACCGGGCTTCCTCCAACGAACAGTGCGCGCGACAGTCCTGGCACGCGCGCACGTGTGATGCTCCTGCTCAGACTCGCGAAGACGTGAGGGGTCAGCGTCGGGCTGTCTGTCCGTAGCACGGCGAGCCCCAGAGACCGGCACCGTTGCGTTGCGCTGTCGATTGTGCGGCAACGATATTCGCCGCTTCAGAGAGCTGCTGGTTCTTGTAGGTGTAGGCGCGGGCCATACCCGATTCGGCTGCGAATGCGCTGTAGTTGCTCCCATCCGGGAGGACGACGTACCGCAGGGCACGGCCGTAGCGGTCGGTGTCGTCTGCGACCGGATCGCTTGTGAGGGTGACAGCGGCGTTGTCTAGCTGCTGGTGCGCCCACGCGCTCGCTTCCGGCCCCCAGCACTCCACCGGTGCGTCGGGGGCGACTGTCTCGGGGGTATCGATACCGAGAACGCGAACTCGTACCGGGTCACCCCCTGTGGACAGGCGCACCTCCACCGTGTCTCCATCAATGACCCGTTCCACGACCCCGCTGGACACAGAGACAGCCTCATGGGCCGTCTCAGGCGTCGGGGGAGCGATCAGGGGATTGCACCCCGCCAGCAGCGCAGCAGCAACAGGGACAGCCACACAGGCCGTGAAAACTCGGACGGTCGGCCGATATCGTGTCCGTACCCGGCTCATGCTTGTCCAAAGACAACGAGAATGCCGATCAGGTACGCGCCGAGCGCGACGATCGCCAGCCCCGCCACCGCCATGACGGAATGTGCGACCAGGACCGAGCAGTGCCGAAGCGGAGTCCGGCTGCGACGATGCGCCCTCGACGGAATCCAATAGTCGCGCAGCTCCGATACGAGCTTCAGCGCCAAGAGCCACGCTGCAATCTGCACGATCACGGTGGTGCCCGATGAGAGCGCATCCGTCATCCGCTCGACTGGAGTCCCTGCGGGCCAGTCGTAGTACGACAGGTCGGGGGACCAGCCCCGCCATGCCAGGATCGCGAACGCGATCGACACCGCTAATGCAGCTGCCAGATACGCGGCCGTCACGCCGGGGTGAGTGATGCGGCTTGCTGCGCGAGTGTGTGCGTCCGCGATCGAGGCGAGCTGGCGACCGGTGATGACCGGTTGCCGCCCCCGGCCACGCACAGCCAGCCTGCGCTCGACTTCCAGTATTGCCGCCGAATGCGCGGCCGCACGCTCGGCCGGCGTCGACGACAGACCGTGCCGCGCACGGAAACGTTTCTGGTCACGGTCTATGTCGCGGATCCACTCGTCGCGATCGCTCTCGGGGGTGTACCGCACCTCGATGCCCCCGACCGCGCTGACGATCGAGCTGAGCATGGAGCTGGGGTGGTGCCGTGTACTCGTCTTCATGGTCGTTGCTCGCCTTCTTGGTTTTTCGTTGGTAGTCGAGTTGGTGGTCACAGGGGTTGCACTCCGCCGGCGGCGAGAACGCTCACGGCCCAGATGGCCCACATCACGGCGAGGCTGCTCGCCAGGCGTACCGAGTTCTTCCATGCGGTCAGCGCCCAGCGCCGTCCGTTCATGCAGTCGAGGGCGACGGCGATGAGGCTGCCGATCGACAGCGCGGAGACGACGGTGATGATCGCCCACCAGCCCTGTGCCACAGCATCGTCGGCGGCTTCACGCCGGACGGGGTCGGCCGAGCCGCTCGACGAGGACAGGACCCACTCGGCGAAGGGTATCGACCAGGTGAGCCACCAGGTGACGGCCGCCAAGGCAATCGCCGCCAGTAGTTGGGTCCGATCGCTCGGCGCTGTCGACGATTCGATTGCGGGTGCAGGTGCTGTTCTCATGGGAGAGGCCTTCTCTCGGTGACGATGGCGGTCAGGGGGTCAGATATTTCGGTGTCTGCCAGTCCTCGGGTGGATAGGCGATCAGCAGCGAGCCGTGGCCGGGCCAGCTCCCGTCGACGTCGGCGTTGCTCATGGGTCCGGATTCGCCGTCGAGGAGCACACGCATGTGGGGGTCGCAGTGCCGAAGCCACCAGCTCGACATCGCCGCCGGATCGTCCGGTGAACTGCGCGCTTCCTCGAACGCCCACCACAGGGCCTTGAGCCGCGACACGACCTCCTGGTGCTGCCACCAGCGCCGATCCCAGGACAGTCCACGGCCTGGCTTGTCGTCGATCTTGCGGTTGATGACGTGGCGGAGGTAGTTCTTCACGAAGTCCTCGAGCCGCAGAAACGCCGGGGCCGGCAACTCGTCGGCGTCTTCCCCGATCGGGATCGGGTGCTCGTGCGAGAGGTCTGCGAGATCGTCCGCGATCCAACCTTCTGGAACTGGATCGCACGTCAGGGGTCCGTAGCCACCCCAGGTTCCGGTGTCGTCGGCTCCGCTCATCGGCCCGGTGACGCCGTCGAGAAGCATCCGCAGGTGAGGTTCGCAATGCTCGACCCACCATCCCGACATCGCTGCCCGGTCCTCGACCGAACGGCGCGCGGACTCCCAGGCCCACCACAGAGCGGTCAGGCGGGCGACCGCTTCACCGTGCCTCCACCACCGGGCATCCCAGGTCAGTCCGTGACCGGGTCGGTCGCTGATCCGTCGCTGGATCACCCTGGCGAGGTAATGCTGAACCCAGTCATCGACCGACTCGTACGCGGGCTCGACCTCCGGTTCGGCGTCGAGATCCAGTTCCTCGTCGAGGTCGAAATCAACGTCCATCGACGCTCACCGCCGATCGGTCCCAGTCTTCGAGCTCGTACTCGTCGACGTCGTCGTGGTCTGGTTCGTAGTCGATGTTGAACGGTCCGTCGAGCAGTTCCTTCGCCTGTTCGGCGGATCCGCTGTATTCGATGATGGACTGGGTGATCATCTCGGCGTCGTCGGTGTCGGTCCACCAGACTTTCTTGATCAGAACGGGCGGGTTTTCCGGAAAGACCACGATGGCACGGCTTTTCGGGAGGGCCGCGAGTTCGTTGATCGGAAGAATGGGCCGTTCTTGCCAGCTGTGCGACGTACTGCGGTTTCCTTGGCCGTTGCTGCGGGTGGTGGATTGCACTTCGTGCGAACCGATTTGCTCGGACAGGTCGCTGAGGTACTGCTTGTCCTTGATGTTGCCGCCGTAGAAGTGCACGGCACCGGCGATCATCGAATCGAACTCGTCGCGGCCCCACACCCGGGCACCCTGCTGTGGTGACTGGAGAATCGCGATCGGGATGATTCCGCGGCCACCGAAATGCGAGTACTGGTCTGGCAGTTGGCGAAGCAGGACGGTGTTCGCGGCCTCGTCGAGAACGGCAACGAGAGGAACGTCGAGCCGGCCTCCCTGAGTGCGAATGGTGGGCTGCCACATCCTGGTCGGCCACCACCGCGGCATCTGCTTGTCGTAGGTGCGTGCCGGGGTCCGTGAGGCCAGCGCAGTGGCTTCGTCGAAGATCTGCCCCACCAGTGCGGTGGTCAGCGGTGCCGCCGAATCCGGTCCTTCGAGCGAGAGCGCGTAGAGGGTGTCGGTACTGGCCACGAACGCCCGCGGATCGAACTCGCGGCGATCGTGCAGCGGCTCCCCGTACCGCGTGGTCACGCGCGGGACTACGGTCTTGTCCGTCGCGTCGACCTCGATGATCGCCCGCGCAGGCGGTGTGACGGCGCGGGCGTACTCGTCGTCGGAGAGGATGTCGAGGAATCGGCGTGCCATGTCGAACAGGCCGTCGCGCTGGCGATCGGTCAAGCCTTGGGCTTCTCTCACTCGCGCTGCTGCGCGTTTCTTGTCGAACGCATCGAGGATCTGGGCGGGGGTGCCGTCCTGATCGCGGCCGAGCCAACTCACCGCGTGCAGGAGATCTCCGCCGGCCGACGCCGCAGCCAGGCAGTAGAGGGCGAGCAGCTCTTGAGCTCCACCATCGAAGTAGCCGTCGGTCTTGGCGTCTTTCTTCGTCGACGCGGACACGAAAAAGGAGGCGAGCTTGCGGGCCTGGGCGAGGGTGGTGACGTGTTTGAGCGGGTTCCACCAGAACGTGAGCTGCACCGATCCGCTGACCGCCTGCAGATCGAACACCCACACCTGCCCGTACCGTTCGCGGCCGAGGCGAGTCGCGGCATACAGGTCGGGTTTGTTGCTGGTCACGATCGTGGCCCCCGGTGCTGCCAAGGCTGCGCGCACCGCAAGGGCGACAGTCTTTCCCATCCGGGTGCCGGCCAGGGCGACCATCACCATTTCCCACGACAGGTACACCGGCTTGTCGCCTACCACGGTCGTGCCGAGGAGGAATCCCCACGACCGCGGATCGGACTTGTCGAACTGGGGCATCAGGCGATGCGACTCTTTCGGGGAGACTCCGCGAAGCTTGTTCGGTGCGACCATCGTGCGCGCGGCCCGGTCGACTTCGGTACGCCCCTTGGCTCGCCGAACTGCGATCGGCAGTGCGACCGCAACGATCGACACCACCAATGCCACGGCGATGGCCGTCGACTGCCACGGCCAGGGGCGCTGTCCGGTGAAGGACTCGAATACCCCCTGGATGGGGTTGCCGCTGGGGTCGCCGCCGGAGAGGAACGTTCCTGCCCACCACGACAACACGAGGGTGATCACGACCGCCAGGCCGATGCACAGCAGCACCGCCTGCAGAAGGTTCTCCTGTGCTCTGGCACCGGTTCCGGATCTGCGTGTCTGGGCCATCAGAGCGCCTTCCCCTCGATCGCGTCCTGGATGGTGGTAGCGGTCATCGGATCGTCCTTCTGATCGTTCGAGTCGGGTCGGGGGCGAAGGTGCACGAACACGTGCAGCAGGCCGGCCACGCCGAGGGCGAACACGGGCATGACATACGCCGTCGCCGCCAGAGCGGTGTGGGGTGTGACGATCGAGCGTCCGGCGGCTGCCGCACCGGCCAGAACGGCCAGGGTGAGGGCCACCGCTGCCGCTCTCGCCCAGGTGCGGCGGACCGACCAGAGCAGAATGATGACGGAAACGAGCAGAGCTGCAACAGTATTGATCGCCGTGAGCGCTGCGAGGTCGAACACCGATGGCGCTGGACCGATGTAGCCGATCGGGTCCGAATGGATGATGTGCCTTCTCATGATCGACGTCCTCATTTCGGTGCCAAGTTGTATTCGGTCAGTTGCCATGTTTCGGAGTTCTTTTCGACGACGGCCCGGACGCGGTAGTCGCTGTAGGGGGTGGTACTTCCGTCGCGGTGTAGGACGGTCTGGGTGAGGGCGACGTCGAGTACCTGCCGGCTATCGGAGGCGGTGATCGGCTCGCCCGATTGTGCTGTGGCAGTGACGATGTCCCCGGAGTCGCGCCATCCCGCCCACTGCGGTAGCGGCCGGACCCCGGTGGCGGCCGGTTGTGTGGCGTCGGCGGCGAGCGGACCGCCGAGCCAGCGCTGCGCTCGTCCGACAGCGGCAGCGGGGGAGGGGTCGATGGCCGGTTGCCACGAGAACATCGCCGCCAGTGCAGCTTCGGCGACGGCGTCCGGATCGGAGCCGCGGTCGTCGTCGAGGTGCACGTGGGCGTCGGTGGCCGGGTCGTGGCTCTCGTCGGTGCCACTGAACTTGACGAGGGTGACCACAGCGGCGGCGACAACCACGACGAATACCAACACCGCGCTGACCGCGATGAGCTGCCCGCGTTTCATCCTGCGATCCGTTCGTCGTCGACGACGAGGGTGGTCAGGTTCGTCTCTCGCCACGACTTGTAGCCGTTCTCGCGGCACCACTCCGCCGCCGGGTTGTCCTGGTCGATTTCGACACTCACGTGCACGCGGCCACGCAGCGCGGTTCGCTCCAGGGCCGGGTCGTCGGCCGCGACTTCGTGGTTGAGCACGTGCAGGATCAGCCGGACCGCCTCGACGTCTAGTTCCTCGCGGGCCTGACCTGCGACGAACACCGCGTGCTGCGCCACCGACCGGTCGGCCGAGACCTGATCACCGTTGCGGTAGAGCTTGTCGTCGGGGTGAAAGGTGTTGTAGGTGACGACGGCACCTTCGGGTCCGCAGATCGCGAACGAGGACACCTCGTCGTCGGCCGCGGTCCACAGCTCGAGTACCGGGCCATCGGCTGCGGCCGCAGCGATCTGCTCTCTGCGCTGGGCGTAGGCCTGCTCGCGCAGTGCGTCGTAGTCGATCCCGAGCTGTTTGGACAGTTCGGTCTTGAACTTCGGGAACAGGCCTGGGACGGCGAGGTCGTGCTCTTTCGCCCATGTGTAGAGCTCGCCGTGGGTCTCGAGCGCGCGGAGGTCGTCGAGGTGTTCCTTGACTGCCTTCTTCGCGGTCTCCCATTCGGCGACCGAGTTGTGGGTGCTGCGTCGTTTGGCCATTTCGGGTATCTCCTTGGTTGTCGTGTCGGTCGGTGTGTGTGCTCAGGCGATCGAGGCGAATTCGGTGGCGTACTGCTGGATCAGGTCGGCGTAGGGGCGGGTCTGGTTGACGTAGTCCGGTGAGCCGGTGGGGAATCCGCCGGAGGACTGGACCGCGCCGAAACCTGCGTTGTAGGCGGCGAGATACAGCTCGAGCGGGCCGTTGGGGGCCGAGATGGACCCGTTGGCGATCCCGGCGTCGACCTGGCCTGCGATCTCGCACATGTAGCGGCCTTGGGCCATAACTGCGTCTCCGATGTCGTAAGGGGAGACCGAGCCGTTGCCGTCGTCGTCGCGCCCGTAGCCGGGCCAGGTGCCGGGCATGAACTGCGCCGCTCCTTCGGCTCCGTCCGGGCTGACAGCGCGCGGGTTGAAGCCCGATTCCTGCTTGAGCTGTCCGGCGATGACGGGCGGGCGGATCTGCGGGCAGGTGTTGCCGGCCCTGATCACCCACGGCTCGAACTCCGGGGGCACTTTCCCGGGTGCGAGATCGGCTTCGCCGCCGCTCGCAGCCGGATTGACCCCGCACGGGGTCGGGACCGCCCCTGGGCTGCCTGCTGCGCCCGGTGCCGGGCCGTAGTTGGTCAGAGCGTCGGGCATCCCGCCGCCGACGGTGGTGACGTGGACGTGGTCGAAGTGATTCTGTGTGGGGGAGCCGCGGTCCTCCATCTGGTTCGAGGAGCCGTCGGCCGGGATGTAGGTCTGGCGCCAGATGATGTACTCGATGTGCAGCTCGGTCTTGTTTGCCATCAGGTACTCCACGACCCGATCGCCGAGCTCCTTGCCGGCCCCGGTGTCGTAGTCCGGGATCATGATGTCCGCGGCCCGGCCGCTGGGGTGATCGTCGTAGGTGTCGTACGGCCGCCACCCACCGATCGTTTTGATCTCGGGGAACTTCTGCGCGACCGATCGGGCTACGCGAACCGTGTCGACCTGCCAGTGCTCTTCGGACCCGACGGACGGCGGTAGAGGCGGGAGGTCGCCGCCGGGGGCAGGTGTTGTCGGTGACGGCGACGGAGTGGCCGGGCTCCCGGCGGGGGCGTCGGGCTCGGACGCTGCGGCGATCCACGGGGCCGGGTCGACGGCTTCGCCGGCGTCGTGGCCGCCTTGCCAGATCTCGAAGTGCAGGTGCGCACCGCCCGGTCCAGGTGGTGAGACTTCGCCGTTGTAGCCGACTTTCGCGATTTCCTGGCCTGCGTGGACCTGCTGGCCGGGGGTCACCTCGAGGTCGTCGGGAAACATGTGGCCGTAGACGCTCGAGATGATCTGTCCGTCGATGTTGTGGTCGATGACGATCCACTGCCCGAACCCCGTTGCCGGTCCGGCCTTGGACACCACACCGTCGGCGGTGGCGTAGATCGGTTCGCCTGCAGCCGATCCGAAGTCCTGGCCCTTGTGCATGGTGCCCCAGCGAGGACCGAATCCGGACGTCAACTGGTAGGTGCCGTCCTTCATCGGCTTGACCTTGGTGCCGGCAGGGAACGTCGCGGTCGGTGCGCCGCCGGGCAGGCAGTCCCCGACTTTGGGTTCGTCGTCGTCGGGGAAGATCAGCAGCACCAGCGCCAGGATCAGGGCGAGGAACAGGGCGACGCCGACCAACGTCCCCTTGCTGGCGGTGCTTTTCAACGGTTCAGATCCTTTCGCGGCCGAGAGCGCGTTGCAGGATGGCCACTTGGTCGCGGAGCTCGCGGACGGCCAGTTCGGTGTCTGCGGGGAATTGGGTGGTGCGTGCTGCGCCGCGTTCGTTGCGCACCCAGTTACGCAGGGTGGTCACCGGGATCTGCAGTGCGGCAGCGACAGCGACGACGGCCTCTTCGCGTGAGGACGCGGTTTTCATCTGCTCACTGACCAGCGCGAGGCACTTGTCCCTGAATTCGGTGGTGTAGAACCGTTTGGCCATCTCACGCGACCTCGTCGTAGTCGTCTTCGAGGTCGTCGCCGACGAAGGTGAATCGGTGGTTGGTGTCGTGGACACCGGATTCGATCTCCGACGGCATGAGCACGGTCCGGAACGGAATACCCGGTGCGCCTTGCTCACCGAGTTTGACGATGAACTTGCCCTGCCCGGGTGGAGCGCTCAGAGCGCCTGCCTCGCCGGTCAACGCTTTCGGGGACGACCAGGAGGTGATGTCGGCGATTTCGGTGTCGGTGAACGGTTTGATGTCGGATAGTCGGGTCATCTCCTTACGTGGCAATGCACCCACCACCAGCACTCCGGCGCGTTCGACCAGGCCTTTGGCGGTCGCGACGTCTTCGGGGTTGGGGAGGGATTCGAGGTCGCTGATGGTGTGGGTGCACATCAACAGCGCGGTGCCCCAGGCCCGGTTCAGGCGAGTCAGTTCGTCGACGCGGTCGACCATGCCGACGCCCGCGCGCAGGACCTGCCACATCTCGTCGAGGACGACCAGGAAGTTCCGGCGCGGCCCGCATCCGGCGTCGGCCAGGTAGTGGGCGGCGTCGGTGGCGGCGAAGCCGTGCTCCCAGCAGGCGAGCAGCACTGCGCCTTTGAGGGTTTTGTCGGCGGTTCCGATGCCGGAGACGTCGACGCAGACAGCAGCGGCGTTGATGTCGATCGGCACGGTGGTCTGGCCGCAGAACACCTCACCGAACTCACCGTCGATCAGGGCGTTGAGGGTGCGCCGCAGTGTCTTCGAGTCGGCGCGGTAGTCGGCGTCGGTGTCGGATTTGAATGCCCGCCGTACCGGGTCGGGGCCTTCCTCGAGGACGTCGGCGAGGTCGGAGAGCAGCGGTTGGACGTCGCCGGTGAAGCGTTCCTCGAGGAGACGGATCGCGGCACCGAGGGCGGAGATCTCGAAGTCGTCGATCGGGGCGTTGCCGCGGGTGACCTGTAGCAATGTCTTGACCCGGCGCACCCGGTCGCCGGCGATGCGTTTGCGCACCAGGGCCGCGGTTTTGTCGGCGGCGTCGGTGCCGGCGGCATCGAGGGTCGCCAGGATCTGGGCGAGAGGTCCCATGTCGAGGGGGTTGATCTGCCCGCGGCCCAGGCCGAGGTCGATGATCTGGCCTCGATCGCCGAGGGCTTCGACGAGTTTGCGGTAGTCGGGCCGCATGTCGCCCATGATCAGGGTGGACACTCCGGCGTAGATCAGTCCGAGGATGATCTTGCGGGCCAGCGTCGATTTACCGAAGCCGGGCAGGCCGAGCAGCATCATCGAGGGCTGTTGGAGGAATCGGGCGCGGGTCATCCATGAGAGCGGGTCGAAGCACACCGGTGCGCCGGTGTAGAGGTGCACACCGAGTGGGACGCCGACGATCGGCGCTCCGGCCCCGACCGGGAACGGCCACATACCGGCTGCTTGCAGTGTGGTGGCGCGGAATTCGGTCAGGGGTAGGACGGGTCCGGCTTTGCCGCCGCCGCGTCCGGACAGGCCCATGTGGTTGCCGCGCAGGGTCTCTGCGTCGCGGCTGTGCCCCACGGTCTTGGACCGCGCTGCAGCGTCACGTCCGAGATGCAGGCGTGCGCGCCAGGAGACGGCGATGTTCTTCGATTCGGCGGCGCGTTCGAGTTCGCGGCGTTCGTTGTCGTCGAGTACGGCCACCGGTGCGGAATCGATGCTCTCGCAGTGTTGTTCGCGCTGACGTTGCGCAGCGGTGCGGTTGAGGTCGCGGTGGGAGGCGGTACTGGCGGCGCGTCTCCAGGGGCGTTTGATGCTCATTTCATGCTCCCAGCTTCTTTGCGACGTTCTTGGTGTGCGAGGGCATGAGGACGCCGACGCCGAGGGTCGCGGCGAATCCGGTGTCCTGGGTGAACCACAAGCGCTGCAGGCGAAGTGAGGATCGGGTGCCGAGATCTTTGGTGACCGAATCGGCCTTGGGTCGGTCTTCGCCTTCGGGTGTCGTCACGGTCACCAACAGTCCGATCATGGTCAGACCGTGTCCGTGGCCCTGTTCTTCGAGCTGGTCCTCGACACTCTTCAGTCGTTGCTGCGCCTCGAAACTGGGGCCTTTCTTGCCGAGGTTGTTCACACCGCTGTTGGCGTGTTTGAGGTCGCGGCCGATGATGGTCGCCGCTTCGGCCGGCGAGTGGGGGCGGTAGCAGATGGCCACGCGCTTGCGCAGGACGTCCGGGTTGGGGTCGAGCAGTGGTCGCAGCACGGTCTCGACGAAGGCGTTCTTCGGTCGTTCGGCCATTTCCCATGTCGTGGAGTAGCAGCCGTCGTGGAAGAGGTTGGAGATGTTCGCTTTCTGAGCTTGAGGGCCGGCGTCCTCCCAGCCCAGATCGTGCCCGCCCTTCATTTCCGAGAGTTCGAGATCGTCCAATGCGGCCGGGGTGTAGGCGTGTTTGACGAACGAGACGATCTCGTCCGAGGCGAGCAGTCGCGGGTTGAGCTGTGCTTCGTTGAGCACGGTCAGGACACCGCCGATTCGGCGTGCCAGTTCCTTGATCTGCTCGCCCGGGTCCTTTCGTCGGCTCGCGGTCGCGGCCCGGTAGGTGATGGCCACCCGTGCCCACAGTCGCGGTGTGCCGGTGGCGAGGTATTCCGCGGACTCGAGCATCATGCGTGCGGGGAGTTCTCCGCCGTAGAAACCGTCTTCGTGGGCCATCGACCGCACTTCGCGGCGGAGCCGGTTGCCGGACTCGGGGCCGTTCTCGATCACGACGGTGACACCGTCGACGTCGCCGGTCTGGGAGATGAAGTTGACCGCCGCACCCCAGGAGAACACCGAATTGTCGACTGCGTCCTGGTCGATGGCTTCGTTGCCCTGGGGCCAGCATTCGATGACGATGGTGAATTGGTGGGTCTTGGGCATCTCGATGACCCCGAACTTCTGCCGGGACTGATGTTGGACCCAGCCGTCGTGCAGGACGCTGTCGTAGAGCACGCCGGGCAGGCGGTTGGTGCCGCCGGGAACGCGGGAGAAACGTCCGGAGAGGTACAAGTTCTCGCCTTTCGACAGGTGGATCAGCCACTGCACGGACAGGGCGATCCACTGGTAATAGGTTTTGCGTTGGAACCGCAGAATCAGCGGTAGCGCGGTGATGGCCATGACGCCGATGAAGGCGAGGGCGTAGAGCTTGTTGTCGGCGATCGAGAGCACGCCGACACCCATCAGGGCGCAGCCGAAGAGGTAGACGCTTGCGGCGATGTTCAGGCCCAGTAGGAACGATTCCTTCGGGACGGGGCCGATCACGTAGGTCTGGCGGCGACGCATGGGTGCGCTGGTGGTGCTCACTTCATGACCTCGTTCGTTGCGAAGGGACGGCCCGGAACATCGCCGGCGATGTCTTGGGCCATGGAGTCGAGGGAGTGACTGCCGCGCGAGATCCCGGCGCGGGCGGACTGGACGCCTCCCGAGATCGACGGGATCCGCCGCCCGCCGCTGCGGCCTGCGAAGCTGCCCCGCGAGGGGCCGGTGCCAGCGCTCGATGTACGACTGCGAGCCCCACCGCCACCGCCACCGCGGCCGCCACCGCCGCCACCGCCGCCGCCACCGCCGCCTCCGGTTCCCGGGGCTTTGCCGCCGTAGCCGCCCTGGCTGCGGGTGACCACGCCCCCGGCCGATTTGGCTGCGCGGGCCGCGCCCATGACGGCGGCGCTGGTTCCGCCGCTCATGGCGGCCATGCCCAGGGCTGCTCCACCTGCGGCCATGCCGGCCAATGCCATCGGGCTACCGGAGGAGGCGCTCGAGACGTTCAGCACCCTCAGTAGCGCCGGAAGTGCCACTGCCGCAACGGTGAGCAGAATCAGGCCTTGAAGCTTGGTGACGTCGGAGCTGGGGTCTGCGGCCCAGAACGCGGTGGCCATGATCGCGGCCGACGCGGGCTTGAAGAGGATGAACGCGATTGCCCAGTTGCGCATCTTTTCGTAGGACTGCGAACCCATCTCTGTTCCCGATGCTGCCGCGGCGACGGGCAGGACACCGACGATGACCATCAGGAACGCCATGCGGACCACCAGCAGCACGACCTGGACCAGTGCGCCGAGCATTCCGAACAGAGCGATCAGCAGAACCCAGCCCGGTCCCCAGGTCGAGGTGTCGTCGATCATCATCGCTTGGACTTTGGTGCCGAGGTCGTTGCCGCCCGATTCGCTGAGCAACCACAAGCTGATGCCGTCCGAGACCTGGATGGCCAGGCCGATGGCCACACCGAACAGCGACATCGAGGTGATAGTCCGGACGAAGGTACGCACGAGATCCATTGCCGCGGCGTTCTCGTTTCCGGACTGTGCCAGGGCGACGCGGATGCAAGCGACGAAGATCGAAATGACCAGCACCGCACCCTGAATGGGGAGCATGTATGTCTGGAGGACCGTGAGGTAGTTCGCGTCCGACAAGGCCGGTGAGGGTGTGGTGAACCACCAGTTGATCATCGTGCCCCAGCCATCGGCGACGCCGGCGATGAGAGATTTGACGTTCTTCCCGAACGCCGAGTCCCACATCTTCTGCAGCGCATCGCCGGGATGAGAGACGACGTTAGCGAGCTTGCAGACCTGTTCCGAAGGGTTGGCGAAGATCTTGCGCAGTGCGCCCGAGACGCTGGCCCACGATCCCGTGTCCTGCGTCATCGACTCGCACTTTTGGTCGAACCCGAACGTTCCTTCTCCTGGTGCGCCGTTGCCGATTTCGGGCAATGCGGGTGCCTGGGGTGCTTCGGTGGGTCCGCCTTCGGGGACGGCGTAGGTCACCGTGGGGCACGTCTGCGTCGATTGTCCGCCGCCCAGTGGGACCGTGATGCAGGTCAGCTCTCGTTGGACCATCGTGTACCCCGCGGGCAACGGCTTGGGTGTCGTACCTCCGAGACCGCCGAGGGTGATCGATCCTGCGGGAAGGTTGTTCGCCTTCAGATCGTCCGCACCGACGAGCTCGTAGCCCTGCGGTGCGGCCGGAATCGCAGGGCCGGTGGTCTCCTGCGCGGATGCCGGCTGAGCCAACGCGCCTATCAGCGATGCGGCCGCGATGAGTACGACCAGCGCGGCGAGGACAGCGTGGACGATCCGTCCGGCGCGTAGCCGCATCGTCACCATGGGGTCCACCCGCTCAGAGAGGTCGCGGTGCCGGAGAGATCGCCGAGCTGCTCGGGGAAAGTCAGCTTCCAGTCGCCGTCGACCCAGGTGGCCGTCAACCTGGTGGTCAACCACTGCGCGGTGCCGTTGTCCGCTTTCTGTGCGGGACTGGCAGTTTCGATGACGGCGAGATCGGGGGCGTAGTCGAGGATCCGGAACGCGTCGGACTTGGTCTGGTAGCTCAGGGCAGCGTCGGTGGCACCGCGATGGAACGGGCCTTCGGCGTCGAGCTGCGCGTACAGCTCGCTGCGCTGTGCCGCGGTCATGATGGTCTGGTTGTCGTAGATCCCGCGTGCGGTCTCGTTGTTCGCTGACCCCAGGCGCAGCGCGATCTGCACGGCCGCCAGGGCGGCCCCTTGTGGAGTGTGAGCGAATCCGCTGGCGGTCAGACCTTTTACGGTGGACGGGCCGTCCGAGGTGGAGAACGGGACGATCGCTCCGTCGTTGACCTTCTGCCAGCTCACTCCCGCGGGAGCGGGCACCGGTACGGCCGGGTTGTAGGGGCCGTAGTCGACAGGTGACTGCGGCAGTGCCCACCCGCCGGGCCATTTCGGGACGTCGACCCGGCGGCCGAGACGGTCGACGGTCGGGGTTGCCAGCCCTTGCATCGCGCCGTCGGTGTTCGGGACGGCCGTGGGGCCGGTGGAGGGAGGCGCGGTGACCGTCGGTCGAGGCGTCTGGGCGGTCGGCGACTCGTCGTCGGAGTCGCCGCTCACTCGAAGGACGACCGCGACGACGGCGCAGATCACGATGATCGCAACGACGAGCATCGCCGCGCCGGTCAATATGCGGTGCTCTTTGGCGGGCTTGTCGGCTCCGGGGGTTCCGGTACTCATGATGCCGCCGCGAATTCGGTGAAACCGGCGGTGTCGGTGAGTGTTTCGGGCTCGGGGATGTCGTCGGGTGCAGGCAGCAGTAGCTTCCAGTCCTCTCCCGACCAGACCAGGGTGTGGGTGGTGGCCATGAGCGCACCGTCGGGGCGCTCGACCGCCAGTCGAACTACAGCCCGGGTGTCGGTGAAGTCGGTGACCTCGAAGCCCTGCAGGTGTGCTTCGGTTCCCTCCGGTGCCGGATCGGTGATGGAGACCTGTGCGCGGTTGACGGCGTAGGTGTCGCGGCCGACGCCGGGTGCTGCGACCGCATTGACCACTTCGGGCCAGGAGTTGTCCGGTGCCAGACGCAGTCTGGTGATTCCTTGTGCTGCGGCCAGGACCGCGCCCTGAGGCGTCGGGGTGTAGCCGGTTGCGATGTCGCCGGCCACCTCACGCGGACCGTCCGTGCTCGAGGTCGGCAGGGAGGCACCCCGCCAGCTCTGCCACTGCACGTCGGCAGGCGCGGCCGAGGTATCGACGGCGGCTGCGCTCGTCGAGGTTGTCGTGGTGTCGGATGTGGGTTCGGCGGATCCGCATCCGGACAAGGCCAGGACCGCGGCGACGGTGGCTGCGGCGATGAGGTGGCGTTTCATATGAAGGGTCTCCGATTCGAATTGCGTTATGAGAGGGCGAAGCCCGCGAGTGCGCCCGCCGAGCTTGCGGCGATCGCGGCGGCACAGATCCACAGGATCTTTCGGACGGTCCGGTTCAAGGGTGTCGAGGTGGCGAAGTGCCACCACAACATCCCGGCGGCGACGATCAGTGACGTCACCAGTACTGCTCCGACGATCCACATTCCGTAGCCCAGAAGTTGATCGAGTGGTCCGGTGACTTCGGGTGGGAGTGGTTGCGACGGTGGTGCCGGTTGGGCGAGCGGTGTCACGCTCACGTCATCACCCAGGTGATCCATGACGCTGCGAGCGACATGATCAACGCGCCGATCACAGCGCCGATGACGATCTTGATGCCTTTACCCCTCATCGCTCCGTCGCCGGCGGCATGGTCGAACCACATCACCCCGCCGCCGACGATGATTCCCAGGACGGCACCGGCGGTCAGAATCCACAGGGCGACGCCGATCATGCGCCATATCCGGTCGCCTCCGGGCGGGGGTACGGGATCGGGCTGCGGGACGGCCAGGATGGTGGTGTGGACTGCGTCGAATGTGTTGATCAGCATGGTGTTTCGCTCTCTTATGGGTTGGTCTGAAGGATCGAGATGATGGTGGTGCGGATGGCGTCGGCAACGTCCGCGACCTCGCGCGGTACGGCTCGGTCGGGCGGTTCGCGTTTGCGTCCGGTGGGAATGGGATCTCCGGGAGTCCAGAACGGGAGCTCGTCGGGTGTCAGTTCGTTCCAGGTGTCGATCCACGGGATTCGCCAGTGATGGTCGTCGACGAGCCCCGCGACCACTTCGAGGCGTTGGCGCAGCTCGCTTTTGAGTCGGCTCGGTGATGCTGCGACGGTGACGAGCCCGACCAGAGTGGTTGTGCCGCCGTAGCCGGACAGATGCTGCGTGAGCAGATCGTGAGCTCGGGTGATTCCCCATGCGGATTCACGGGCGACCACCACGACGAAGGGTGATTCCTGCTCGAAGCCGGCCGGGAACGCGCCCATCGCATCGCCGGCGATCGACCACGAGGCGGTCAGCATCGACACTCCGGCTCCTCCGTGGCCACCGACGAGCCACCACGAGGGCACAGCCCGGTCGGTGGGTGCGTAGACCGGCTCGGGCCAGACGTCGATGCACCGCTCTGCAGGCGGCGGGGTGATCAACCCGTGTGAGCGTCCCGGCTCCCGGGAGTCGTCGGCGGCCGCCCATGCCGTGGCGCTCACAGTGCCGGCCCCTGTGCTTGGTTTCGGTTCTGCCATCCGGCGGCGAAGTCCGTGGCCACCAGCTGAGCGAGATCGCGATACGCCGCCCGTGTCGCGGGAAGCAGCCGATCCCAGTAGATTTCCGCGCCCTCGTCCAGATGCGGATCGAACGGGATGGTCACCACTGCGCGGACGCGGTCACCGAAGTACTCCTGTAGCTGGTGGTCGGTCAACGGTGTCTTCGAGCTGCTCGACATCCGGGAGACGACGATCACGCACCGCTGCACCAGGTGCGAGTAGTGATGGGCGTCCAACCAATCGAGCAGCGCGTTGGTTCTGGTGACCGCCGAGACGTCGAGCTTGGTGGGCGCGATCAGAGAGTCGGTCAGGTCGAGCACTCCCGCCATCGCGGGGTGGGTGATGCCGGTGCCGCAATCGGACAGCAGCACCTGGAAGTGGTCTTGGAGGATCTCGATCACGCGCCGGTAGTCGTTCTCGCTCAGCGCTTCCGAACGCTCCGGATCATCGTGTGAGGCGAGAACTTGCAGACCGGTCTCGGCTTCGAGGGTGTGTTGGCGTACGTCCGCGTAGCGATCGGTACGCGGGGCGGCGAGCAGGTCGTAGATCGTCGGTGGATGCTCGGTGCGGGGCGCGATCGCTGCGATGCGTTCGGCGAGGACACCGGCATCGGGGTTGGCGTCTATGGCCAACACCCGATCGGTGCGCACGTCCGCGAAAGCGTGGCCCAGCACGACCGAGACGGTCGACTTTCCCACTCCACCTTTGAGCCCTGCCACGGTGATCTTGTGATCGGTGCGCACCGGGGCGGCGATCTGCGCGTCGAGCTCACGTGCACGTTTGTCCGCGGGCGACTCGCCGGCGTTGATCGTGCGCAGAGACAACGCGTAGAGGGCGCGTCGCCACCCCGATGTCGGAGCAGCTCGGACACCGTCGATCTCCAACGCGGACGCCGTCGGGGGGCGCGGCGGCTGCGTTCTGTCGCCGCGCCCCAACATCACCACCGCGGTGGTGTTGCGGTCCAGATCGATTTGCCCGAACGCCGGTCGTGGGCCGACCGGTGTGGACGTCGTGTCGACGTCGTCGATGTCGGGACTCGTCCGATCGGCCATCAGGCCGTCTTTCCAGTCTGTGCTCATCGGGTGGTCCTTACTGGGGTCGCCATCAGTTGGACGGGGTCAGCCACGAGGAGTCGTCGGGAGCGGCAGCGGGGAACTCCATCGGGAACGCATCGCCCGATGGGGCCGACGACGTGGTCGCAGTACTCGTGCTGTCGGCGTCGGTGGCCGTCTGCGGGGTGTAGGTCGGCGTCGTCAGCGTCGACGAGGACTCGGCCCAGGGATCGAAGGCGGTGGAGGTCGAGGCCGGTTGTGCGCCGACCTGGAACTGAAGACCGGGAAGGCCTTGGTAGGAGCCCTGCCCGTCGACGGGAACGGTTCGTGCGAAGGCGTCCTTGTCCGCAGCGGGGGCGGTCGATCCGCTTTCGAGATCCTTGACCAGCGCGGTGATCCAGTCCGAGGCGAAGCTCAGCCAGGTTCCGCCCGACGGTGTGACCGCATCACGTTGGTAGGACTCGTGATTGGCGCGCACCGCCCAGTACTTGACGTCGGTGGCCATCTTGATCAGGCCCTTGTTGTCTGTGAGTTCGTTCTGCACGATCTTCGACACGGCCGTGGTCGTCTTGTCGGTGATGTTCGCCGGAACCAGCTGCAGAGCAGCCTCGGCTGCTTTGGCTCCCAGTAACGCCAGGGCTGCCGGCGGATTGGTCAGGCCGACGGTGGCCAGTTGCGCGATGTTGTCCATCGTCAGGACTTTTTTGGCGAACGTGACTGCGGTGTTGATTCCGATGCCGAGGACTTTGTCGATCGCGGCGAAAGCATCGACCTGGTGTGTCGGGTTGGAGGCATCGGCGGCGCGGTTGCTCAGGGAATCTCCCGGCCGGTAGTCCAGGCCGCGGGTGGTGCCGTCGCTGCTGGTGATGTCTTCGTTGACGACGTCGACGCCCATCTTGAGCGCGGTGGTGCCCATGACCTGCGCGGCCGACCACAGCACCCCGATGGGATCTTGGGCGTCGAGGTTCATCTGGCCGCTGACGTTGGTCACCAGACGGGCCAGCGGGGCGTCGGCGGGTGTATCGCAGGCGATGTCGCCGCTCGCGCAGGCCGATGCGACTCGGCCGGTCAGGGACCCGAACGAGGCCGGGGTCTGCGCGGCGAGAGGTGCGATGCCGCCTCCGTCGGACGGCGGTGTGGGCAGCGTTTCGAGCTTGGTCACCTCCGCGCCGCGGGTACCGGGTGCAGGTGCGGGGTGTTCCTGGGAAGGTGCACCGGGGAAGATGCCGTCGCCCTGCTTACGAGTGGGATCGGAGTAGAGCATTCCCATCGCGACCCGTGCGGGCGGGATCGGACCTTGGCCAGCGCCGATCAGCCGGAGCAGCTCCGAGGCAACTCCCGCGCCCTGCGAGTACCCCAGCAGCCCGAACTTGGTGTTCGGGCAGCGAGCGGCTTCGTCGGCGATGATCTTCGAGGCGTTCTCGACTCCGCGCGCGGCCGAGTCCTTGTACGAGGTTCCGGTGAAGCCGTAGTCGGCCGGGTACGGCACGTAGGTGCGGTCGAACTTGTCCGAGGTGGTTCCACCGAACTCGGCCAGGACCGGAAGGATCGCCGCCGACAGCGTGCCCGAGTCCTGCTTGGGCATGGACCCTTCGGTGGACTCGGTGGTGCCCTGCGTGACGACGACGTGCAGCAGCGCGCACGGAGCGTTGGTGGTGGAGTCGGCCGAGGGGGACGTGGTGTCGGGGGGCGTGGTGGTCGGTTGCGCTGCAGCCTGGGTCCCTGCGCTCACTGTGATCGCGACGGACCCCAGTAGAGCCATCGCGACGTAGGTGGATCGGTTGGCCTTCATCAGTTCTCCGTTTCGGTGATGTCGACGATCGAGGTGATGAGGGTCCGATCACCGTCGGTTCGTGTTCGTACGATCTGGGTCCACGTCACCGGCTCTGCGCCCGGGACGGCATGGGTGAGGTAGACGGTGTATTCGTCGGGGCCTCTCGGGGTGATGCGCAGGCAGTGCGTGGTCTCGGACGGGAAGGTGTCGATTCCGGCGCTCTGCAACAGTTCTGGGCTGCCGACTGCGGCGTCGGGGGTGGTGAACGCACGCGCGGCGGCTCCGCTGCGCTTGACGTAGTAGGCGTAGTCGAAGCCGAGGATCGCGTCCGGGCCCGAACCGAACCCGCCCGGTCCGGCACCGGTGACTTCGCTACTGGTCCTGGACTCGACACACGGCGGCGGCGCGGCCGGGGCCGGGGTGGTGGACGTGGGCGGCTCGGTTGTGGTCGCGGGTGCCTCCGGGGTGGTGAGCATCGACGACATTCCGGCCGCGAACGATGCCTGGTCGTTGGAGTCGGGGGACAACACCCACGACACGGCACCTATGGCCACACCCAGCAGCAGGCTGGCCGCGGCGAGTGAGCCCCAAATCGCCAGCCGAGAGCGCCGGCCGCGCTTGTTCTGCGGGATCGGACGCGGTACCGGTTTCGGCACCGGCTTCGGTGAAAGACCTGCGACCGCAGCCTCTCGGCTGGTGTGTGCCGGTGGGGCCTCGCTCGCCGGCCGCGGAGGAGCGGCCGGAGTGCGCGGGTCAGGCGTGCTCGGTGTGTCGGTCAGTGTGGCTCGCTCCCACGGTTTGCTTCCTGGACGGGAGGTGCCGGGACTGCGATCAGACAGCGATGCCATGGCTGCTGCTCACTCCTTCTGGTCGACGAAACGCTGGAACACCGAGCACGCCTGCTCCTCTAGACGGGCTGGCTGGTGGTCAGGGCCTGCCACGCCGCATTGGCCTGCGCGAGGGCCGGACCCGCAGCGGCTACCGCGTCCGCGACGGCGGGCTGTTCGACGACCGTCGAGGCGAAGCCCGCCGCCGCGTTAGCGGCTGGTGCAACCCACGTGCCTGCGTCGCTGACGGCCTTTTCGACGACCGGAGCAGCATTCTGAACGGCGGTGTTCGTCTGAGCGACCAGGTCCGGTCCCGCCTCCGTCGCCAGTGGTGCCGGGGTGACCGGAACTGGGCTGGTGGCCGGCGGTGCGGGTGCCGCATCGACAGCGGGAGCGGGTGCAGGCTCCTCGATCGTCGCCGCTTCGCCGCCGGCGGCCGCGCCGCCGATCAGAGCACCGGCTGCAGCACCGACCGCGGTGGTCGCCGCGACGATCGGTGCCGAAACCGCCGCTCCGACACCGGCTCCAGCGAGTGCCGCTGCACCGGGGACGAAGACGTAGCCGACCGGGCCGGCCCAGACGATCGCCGGAGTCAGGACGGGGGTTGCGGCCACGCCGAGTCCGGCACCGATGGCCGCGCCGCCGGCGGTGATCGCTGCGCCGGGGACAAGTCCGACACCGAGTCCGACAAGGCCGCCCGTCACGGCACCGGCAGCGGTACCGGCGGCGATACGGTCAGCTCGCGGGGCGGTCGCAAGGCCGTTGTCTACGAGGAGGTTTCCGCCGTCTGCCTGGATGGCCTGGAAGGTGTTCGAGACCTGGCGGGCGAAGACACGGTCGACGCCGTCGGGGATTCGATACGGGGTCGCGCCGATCAGGACGGAGTCGTCATCGACCTCGATCGGCACGATCGTCGGCCGCTTGACCGTCGGCACCGGCGCTGGTGCCGGTACCGGTGCGGGAGCGACGGTCTCGGGACTATCGCTGATGCCGGGGCCCTGGATCGGTGCCGGGCTGCTCTCGTAGACGACCGGTTCGGAGTAGTAGGTGGTGTCGTAGGAGGGCCGCTGTCGACCTGCGTTGTAGTCGTCGACGGTGCGCGTCTCGGAGTAGTCGTAGATCGGGCTGTAGCCGGCGATGTACGAGTCCTCGGGAGCGGGCGGGGCGGGTGCCGGAGCGGGCTGGGTCACACCGGGCTGCTGGCCCGGCGCAACGGACACACCCGGCTGACCCGGTGCAGCCTGAGCGACACCGGCGCACGCGATGCACAATGCAATGGGGATGGCGCATGCAGCGGCGATCCGCGTCGAGGTACGCCGATGCCGACCCCCACTACCAGTCGATCTGAACATTTCTTCACCTTTCATTGACGAACAATGCGTTTGGGTTACAGCGAGTAGATCCAAGAAGGGAGCTGGTGCTCTCGGCCCGTCCTCGATTGGTTGTCAACCAATCATGCTGAACAGCAGTGTGATTCAGGTTCTAACCTCGTAGCTCCGCCGACGTGCGATTGGGAGTGCGGGTGATGCCGAAGGTTTGCGGGTCCGATCACCCACACCACCACTCGCTTTCGGCATCAGGAGGCGAACTGCGATGAGAGGGAGTTCAGAAAGAGAATCCACTGAAGGAAGAACGGCACCTGTCTAATCCTTTCTCTGAGAGGGGGTTACGGGATTCTGGTGATGTCCCGGCGGGGCCGCGCAGCACCGAACATGATGAAATGCGCTTACTGCGCGACCCTCGCGCCGGTCCATCGGTCGAGCTGCAGGGCGTCGGGGAGCTCCTGTAGCTCACGACTGGGTGTCAGAGATGACCCCAATCGAGATTGAGGGCCAGATCAGGCCGCATCGCCGAAGTTGAGAGGGCAGGCGCGGAACATGGTCGTCGAACCGTCCACGGGTACACGGAACGTCGGATCACCGTCGGTCCACTCGCCCATGAGATCGCCAGTCTCTTCGCACAAAAGCGCGTGAGTGGAATGCGGTGCGGAGCCAAGAGAGCACACGGCGAGACCGAGAACCCGGTCGTTCACTGCGCCGCACCGGCTCTGCTGCTTACGCACGGACACCGCGGGTGTTTCGAGGATGGTTGAGTTGCTCGACAGCACAGTTGCGCTCCGTTTCCGGGGCGCTCTCCTAGGCGACGTCCGATAGGCTGTAAATGCCCATGTGGACGCGACTAAGTCGCACCCCTGTCTGCTGGGTCGGCCCTCGTGGATGCGCTTTGCGGACGCCAATCAGCTACGCGCACCACGGGGGTTCTTCTTTGGTCGGGTCGTGTGCTAAACCTTACTTGGAGCGTCCGGTTTAAACAACCCGTGGTAACCAATCTGTTTAATCACTGCATCATGTGCTACCAGGAATAGGCGGGTGACATTGTGAGTCACCGTGGAGTACCAGCGATGAAGCGCCGCCTCCGCGGCTTCGATCCGAGCCGCCTGCGGGACGCCCGAGCGAGGGCGCGACTCAGTGGCGCGGAGGTTGCCAGGCGAAGCGGCATCGGTGCATCGACCTACTCCCAGTGGGAGCAAGGGAAAGCCGATCCGGGCATTGCTGCGCTGTCGCGCTGCCTCGCAGTGCTGAATACTGCTGTGACTGACGTGGTGATCGTGGATCCGAGCGAGGAACACCTCGGAGACTTGCGAGTAGCTCGAGGCCTCACTCAGGGCGACCTCGCTGGACGAGTCAAGGTAAGCCCCCAGCACATCGGCGCACTCGAACGCGGACATGTAAAGCTGTCCGATGCAATGGCTCAGAAAATCGCGAGTGCTCTTGGTTTCGAGGTGTCGCGCGTGGTGGCCTCCTTTGATCGAGTTAGGAATCGACCGCCGGACGTCTTGCCCTGACGATCGCCTTCGATAGCTGGCCTTCATGTCGCATGCAGTGCAGTCCAGTGGCAGCTGAACGGGATCGACCTCGTCTGTAACGAGCCGGCCACCTTCCGGCTGCGAGACGTTCCGCAGCTGGAGTCTTGTCGATCCACGAAACACGACGCCCGATCGGAGCGCGTCGCCTTTCGTCATCACGCGTGGAACACTATGGCCCCCCTGAGCGATGGGCAAGTAGAAGTCAATTTCGAATAAGTCACACCGCGCTGACCTGCCAATTTAGGCCAACTGCGTTTCTTTACCGCAATTCGATTATTGACCACATATTGACCTCGACCTTAGGATGGTTCAGTGACGCAAACGGGACACCCCCTCTGGTTTGCCACCTGCGTCAGCTCTCGCAGAAGGCAGCGGAACCTCACGATCGTTGGGTTGCGCGATGCCGGCGGCCCAACAAAACCCGTCGTGTTGATGGCAGAGCGCGGAGAGCTCAGTAACCCGCGGCCGAGTACCTTGCGAAAGTTCGATACAGGACTGAGTTGGAAACCGGGAAGCGCGGCGAATGTCTATTGGGAACGCGCCCAGCCAGTTGTTCTAGGCCGAGCACCGTACAAGTCCGGCACGGGCAATATTGCCGTCGGGCTCGACCCTCTAACTAAACTGCTCGCTGCTCAGCGGGACATTCACGGGAAAGTCGCCGGCCTGGAAAACCGCACATCAAGTCTGGATGACTTGAGGACGGCCCTTGGCCAGCTCGATGTTGCAGTTTCGGCCATCGCCGGGTCCTTCGTCACCGAGACGCTGGAACGCAACCACGGGCAGCACAACAAGGCAATCGATTCCGCCATTGCGGCGCTACTGGAGCTTCCTGTCAGTGACGACGATCCGGAGCGCGAGGAAAAACTGTATCGGCGTTGGCTTTACGGCAATGCCATAGACATAGACCAACCAACAGCCAAGCGATTTTCACGCCGGCTGAAAGACAGTCGAACCCGCTGACGAAGAACGGAAATGGATATGTCGAAGACGACCCCACCTCTCCACCTGAGAATCAACAAACTGTTCGAGGCAACTCACACGGCCGACGACCCGGAACTCAGCAATGCCGCGGTCGCCGAAGCGGTTTCTAGCTCCCTGGAGCGGCTGGTTCGCGACACGGAAATTGCGGCGTTACGTGCCGAGTCCGGTCTGCGATTCGTCGATAGCGACCTCGTCCAAGCTCTCGCCGCCTACTTCGAGGCTCCGACATCCTTTCTCGCGAACAAGTGGGACGCGGTTGCGGAGAGCTACGACCGCGAGCTGTCGGTACTGATCCATCTCCGTGAATCTGGGGTCCAGCTGCTCGCGATGCGTGACGGAGGCGAAATGAGCGCCGACGACCTCATGAACATCCTTCAACAGCTTCCTGAGCAGCAAGAACGCAGAGAAACTGATGCAGGCGGTACCAGGAGTAACGTGTAGCGGCGTTCGTTGTTTTTAAGTAACAAAGGTCGGAGGGAGTCGGGACCCGTGAGCCAGGAGAGTCAAATTCGTTCGGCTGTACGGCGTATCGCAGAGAACATGCCGTCAGACGAGCCGTGGTCGCGTCGTAGATTTATCGACCTTGTCGCGGAAGAGCGCAACCGGCCGATTGTTCTATGGCCAGTTGAGTCGGCACTCCTGAGCCGTGTAGGCCTGACCGGGACGCTTTGCGGCTTATGGGTTGCACGCAAGCAAGACGACTTCATCGTGTACGGGTCGGACGTGGCTGAGTATCAAGCAGATCAGGTGATCAGTCATGAGGTCGGGCATATGGTGCTATCTCATACTGGACTGCCTGAATCGCAGCACAGCAAGGCGATGCTCAGGGTGTTGTTGCCGCACATACCGGAGCGGACGATCGAAATTGCGCTGGGCCGCGACAGTTTCGAGGACGACCAGGAGGTCGCTGCCGAGTCCTTCGCAGACCGCATCATGGTCGAGGCAATGGTCAACCGGAATCGCCGCCAGTCGCCCCTGCGATCAACATTCTTCAGAGCGAAATGACGTCCCCCGTCCCGGCCTGGATCTCGTGGCCAATCATCGTACTAATGGCACTGACTTTGGTAGTGCGCGTCGCTTGGCTGAACTCGTCGTTCATCGATCGGCTCACTACGCGCTCGCTGATCATCGGATGGTTCGGCTTGGTTCTTCGAGAACGAGCGGTTCAGGATGCGATCAGGCACCTGCCCAAACCGCTCGGCGACGTCGCACTATTCCAGCAGCTCACCTTCTGTTGCATTGTCATGATCGTGATGGCTATCTACGGCATGTCCCGATTGTGGATCGGGGCTGACCCTTCCACCGTATGGAAGCGGCAACGGGTCTACGACGCGATCGGTCTGGCGCTCAGCGCTGTCATCTTGGTAGCCGGCACACCATCACGGAAGGCCGGTGAGCTGGTCGATCAGTACTTGGGGTGGCCAGCGGTTGTCTTGTGGACCGCCTTCTACGCCCCCATCCTGTATGTCGCCGTCGCTGTCATGCGGATCTTTCTCCGAGAAGCCCGGCACCCCGATACCGCAGTGCGGGAGAAGGCCCTCTACAGCTTGGCGATAGTGATTGCGCTCGGGCTCGCGGTCGTTGGTGTAAGCACCCCGATTCTCACGCTCCAAGAGGTCCTGACAGGTTCTGGGTCGGCTGACCCTGAGATGCATGTGAAGGCCCTGACTTACTTCCTCGCGGTCGCTGGATCGTTAATCATGGGTGCGGTTCCGGTTGCGGCAGTACTGCGGGCGAAGCTAGGGCAGGATCGAATCAGTAAGAATCTGAAAGAGATTGAGCTTCTTTGGCGCGACATGACAGATCTGTTTCCGGAGGTCAGACGGCCTGAGGCGAGACCAGAAACAGACAGTTTCGATGAAGCGGACCGTGACGAGGAGCTCCCCGACGCCGCGAGGAAACTACACCGCAGAATTATTGAGATTCACGATGCTGCACGCCGACTCAGCAAATGGAACGCAAGCCCATCGAACGACACACCTTCGACGGAACTCAAGGCCGAAAGGATCGCCGCCGAGCTCGAAAAGGCTTATGTCGCCAAGGTGTCGGGGCAAACACCCCCCGAACGCTACGACCTTTTGATGTTGCTGGCGCAGCGATCGGGGGCCTACGACCTCACCGCGACGAGCGATGAACTGGTCCACGTGGCCAGGGCTTGGCGCAAACTACGCCAACAGCAGACAGTACGGCCCTAACGGGCGTCTCTAGTGCTTGAACCAGCTCGCCTCATTCGCCTCGGTTTTCACGCTCCAGGCCGCGTGGATCCCTGGCGACAAACAGCGCTACGTTCCCCACCATGTTGACCTCTACCTGCTTGAATCGGATGTCGAGCGCTTTTTCCAAGCCCGGCAGATCGTCGTGCCAATTTCCGAACGCACCGATCTTGTTGTACGCCGTCATCAGTGCCTTGCCGAATAGGGTGTACCGCTGGTCAACTCCGATCACGGTCGATCCGAACAGCACGCCCTGAGGCTTCAGTAGGGCAGCGAGGTTATCGAACGCCGCATCTTTGGTCGACCAATCGCCTGGTAGGCAGTGCAACACATAGTTGATCGAAATTGAGTCGAACTTTCCGATGGTGTCGTCGAACGGTTCGAGCACATCGTGCTCGATCGACGTTGTGGGGATATGAAGTCGAGATGATGTGTGCTGGAGTGAATTCGGACTGAGATCAGTGAGTGTGAGATCGACGTCCTGGGGTAGCTGCGCGTTGGCGAGTAGCCAGCCTGAGCCGGGGCCGACCTCAAGGTGTCGCTGCCCGATGCGTCCGTTATACAGGTCAAGGAAATTCTGTCGGTTGCAGCGCCAGGCGTAGCTGTTCGATAGTCGCATGACCCAGAGGTCGTACACATTCAAGAACAGATTGCTGCTGTATGGAGCCGCCCCTGCTTGGGTCGAGTCAGATGTCATCGAGCCGATGTTCCTTTCGGAGTGTGTGAGCCATTCCCCCGCGTGGCTACCACGCGGTCTAAGAGTCTGCCTCATCTGTTTGCTTGTTCGCTTAGGCGGATCGGCCCAGGAGTTGAGGCGGAGTGCTACGGCTAGCGCTCTTCCATCGGGCCACTGGGGCGTAAGTGAATTGCTCTTGCAAGCCAATGCCCGAATCTTGTTACAGCTTCACGGCGTGTCAAACCGCCGCTGGGCGCAATCTGTTACAGAATCCGGGGATGGATTGGCGTCCGGGAAAGGTGTCAGCGATGGCCATGCAGAGCAAGGGGTCGAGGCGTATGTACGCAACTCGCATCCCTGTGGAGGTTGGTGACCTGATCGAACGGCGAGCACTTGAGGCGGGCTGCACGTCTACGTCGCAGTACCTTGCGGATCTGCTCGCAGTGGTTCACGGACGCCCCGACCTGGTACGCGAACTGAACCAAGAGGTGATGCCCCTAACCGCATAGCAAGGACAAAATGAGGCGGGTTTGAGGACGGTTAGCCTCTGCCCCCATTTGCACATCAAGTGCAGACCGAAAAAATCGAGCCCCCGACTGGCAGGTCGAGGGCCCGAGGTGAAACGGAGAGCCAATCTTCGTTCCGGTACTGCATTCCCCTGGAAGGGACAGACTATTGCTGGTCTTGTCTCAGGGTACCTCGCGCCCTGATGAAGGTTCAAGAACTGATGCTCGTGTCGGGTCGACGATGTCGACGCCCGACCACATTTGGAGACGACTGTCTCCATTAATGACCGCGCGTCGGTCCATGCGGGTGTGGAGTGCCGCTAGCGGCAAGTTCGATACGTCGCGGAGTCTGACGAAGCACCTACCGTCCGTGCCGGCCGCGCTGCCGATCTATGCGCGCGGCCGCACGAGCCTGCTAGCGCTGGACTTCGACGCAAAACACCACACGCCAGAGCAAGTCGACGTTGATGTCGAACGTGCCTTGGGATGGCTCCACGAATGCGGCGCGCGCACCGTCACCGACCGCTCTACGAGCGGTGGCCGCCACGTCCTGGTGCCCATGGCCACCGACATCCCTCTGCGCGTCGACGACATTAAAATTGTGATGCAGCTGCTCACTGCCCGCCTGGTCACCCTGGACGCCACTCCGATGCTCAACGCGGACTGGGGATGCATCACTCCCCCTGGCTCACCCTGTCGAGAGGGTGGCTACCGACTCCTCGACGGCACTCTCGACGCCGCGATCGACGCCTTCACCGTTCGGTCCGATCGCGGCGTCGTCGCACGACTGATCGCTCTGCTGGGCGGTGCAACCACTCCTCGACATCGAACTCCCACTGCGGCTGTCGCCGCCTCCCTGACCCAGGACGAGCGCCTCGTCGGTGTCGGACGCGATCGACGCCTGGACCCGCGTTTCCACCGCAACACGCCCGTGCCAGAGGCCGTCGCGACGTACGCGGCCACCGGCAAGTTCACCAGAGCCCACAAAGCCCTCTGGGAATCCCCGTCGGAAGCACGCCAGTCCGTCATCAGCCACGCAGTCCTTCGTGGTGCCAGCGCTGCGGACATCGAGAAAGCGATCGCCACCACGAAGTGGGCCGGGCTACGTCGCGCCTACATCGACAAGTACGGAACCCATTCGGTCGCAGCATTGCAACGAGACGTGGACAAAGCCCTGAGCTGGGCGGCGACGATCGTGCGGCCACTCCACGAACTCACGCACAAGAACAGATACACAGGGGGGGATGGTTCCTTCCTGAAAGATCGAGTTCGTAGACAGTGGCTTGCGCACGCGAAGCTGTGGATCGACGCAGAATTTCTCGGTACCCGCCAACGACCGGTCTTACTCGCAGTAGTCCAGGCTCTCGCATACACGTCCGCTTTGGCCGGCGAACTGGTCGAGGGAGTGCCGGTAGTCGCAGTTGGCGGTCGAAGCCTCTCGCACGCAGCGGGACTGATGTCGGAATCGACCGTGTGGAGTGCGCTCAGATTGCTCCGAGAGACCCCAGGCTCTCCCCTGCTGCTGGTTGCACGCGGTGCAGGTCGAGAGGCGGATCGCTACGCCTTGACCACAGCAGCGACGACGAACGGGCCTAGACGGTCGGATATCGACCGAGCACGGGTTGAACCGATACACCCGGCCTGGAGTGTGTTGGGCCTTCGCGGCCGAGCACTGTACGAGCTGGTCGAGGCCGGGCTCGCCACCAACGTCGACGACACATTCGCTGCCGCCAAGCTCAGGCCCTCCAACGGGTACGCAATCCTCGCGGATCTGATGACCGCCGGGCTCATCGAACGGGATAGCGCAAAGCTGACCCTAGGACGCCGCACGCTGGACGACGTAGCGGCCGCTCACGGACTAGGAACCATCGCGGCCGACCGTATCGTTCGTCACCGAGCTGAAAGGCTTCTGTGGCAGGTCTGGCTTGAGCGACGTTTCGAGCCGCAAACGGGGCTCACTGCCAACGTGGGCGCAAAAAGCAGCTGGTTGCCAGCGATGTATCCCGCTCCCCCACTCGGCGACGACGTCGAGGAGCTCTGGGCAGCCAGGATGTCAGCGGGCCCACCCAGAAGAGACCCGGAACTGGAAGCGATCGAGCTTGTTAGCGACCAACTAGGTGCCGTGATCGTGGCAGGGTGAACGCCGTACGTCGGAGGTAGATCTCCGACGCATTTGAGGCGTCTCACCAGGGCGCATACAACGAGATTCGATATAGCGAGCCTCTCGATACCATCTGCCTATGGGCTATTACCGAGACGCTACGGAAGAAGAAATCGCACGCGGAGAAGCTACGAGCTGGAGCTTGCGCACTCCTGACGACGCCAAGGATCTGCCTATCGACGAGCGCTTCCGCCGAACAAGCGAGGCGGACATGCGGTACGACCACAAAGTGTGGGTGTCTGAGCCGAGCGACGATTGGCTAACAGCCGTGCAACTGGTCAGTGAGAACGGGTACAGACCCGAAGCGCTCACAGGCCTCTTCGGCCCCGCGACTAATGGCCCGGATGGGATACGAGGCTGGCTGGCAGTGCACGTCGACCACATCGAAGAAACCGTGATCAATCGGGCTGTCGAGTTGCTCAAAACGAGTCTGTTCAATTCCCGCCTCGAAGATCTGTTCCCCGTTGTCGCCGGCCCCGAAGACTGGCCATCAGAAGCAGAGGCCACGGACATGATCGCCGGCCTCGCAGCAAGCAACGAGAACTCTGACGGTGAGGCGGGCGTGTAAATGACCCATTCAAACGCGCCGCGGAGTTCAGTGCGGTTGGCCGTAGTGGCGGAAGAGCGGGGGGGGGGGGGGGGCCCGAGGACACGGGTCTGCCGAAGTGCAAAGGAGGGGTCGCGGGTCAAC